>DKNL01000285.1:3744-21064 GCA_002474325.1 Opitutales bacterium UBA7389 | reverse complement strand
CCCGCGTACACGATTAAGCTGGCCTTACCATTCGTTTCCTTTCTCCACGTTTGGCCCATCTTCCGCAAAGTCTTGTCGAATGATGTGTCTTTGGGGGCCAAGGTCGCCAACCTAAGAGGAGCGGCCAGGCTTGGAATGGAACCCATAATGAAAGCTCCAAGGATAGCCGTGAGAAGAAAGAAGGATTTCTGTGAGCGAATTATCATGCAAATTTCGATATCAGCTTACAATAGAAACACCGGGAATTGGGAAACGTTCAATCAATAACGCGTTAAACCGAGGCTACAAAAATCGCTTCTTAGAAGAAATACCAATCCAGTCGCGTGAGCAGCCATTTCGCCCTCCGTTGATAGATGAAGTTGGAGAGCCGCCAATCCGGGCGGGCATCGATATCGATAGCTAGAGCTTGATTCAGTAATGAAACGAATAGCTCTTTATCGCCTTTTTCCACAGCGACAGATTCAGCCATAGCAACATAATAAGAGGCTATGTTGCCACCTGAAAGCTCTTTGGCCCGCTTAAAGTGCAGAGTCGCTTTCTCGACGGAATCCCCCTCTCCGCCCAGTCGGCTCATTTCGTAAGTTATGAAAAACCCGTGCAGCGTACCATACTCCCAATCTGGATCGAGACCCATTATTCGATCCATCAACGCTTCGGCATAAGCCAGCTCGCCTAAAATCTGCGGATCGTCTAACGACAAAACGATCGCGCCCGCCCAGGCGAGGGCAGTCCAATAGGCAGTTTCCACGTCCCCCCTCCCAAGTCTCTCGAGGGCAGCGAATTTATCTGACTTCAAATCGGCCTCGAATCCTGGATGGGCAACTTCTAGAGACCGCATCCCGTAACCTTTCGCTCGCAGATACAAATTCTTGGCGCGACCCCTCAATTCTAACGCCCGATCATAATCCTCATCCTCGATTTCGTCGGCGTCCAGTTGAACATAGCCGTACGCATATTGTGCAAATCCGCTAGCCAAGGCGCCGAGCAGCGCTTTATGCCTTGGCGTCTCAGCAAGAACGCTCTCCATCAGTTTTAGACTAAAGGGTAATGCGTCTCCGACCAGTTCCGGGTCCTCATCGGAGGAAAAAACTGTTCCTCCGCCAGACAAAGCATCGCCTAGCTGATTCATAGCCACATTCTTAATCGAGCAGCTGGCGGTGCCGAATGCGGCTACCAGTAGCAAACAGTTCAAGAATTTTCGCTTTTGGCCCATTTAAACCTCAAGCTAATGGGCCAACCCGGTTTGGCAATGTTCAACCATCGATAGTTCAAGCATCAGGGATGCCTTTTGGATAGTCTGGACTAAACTCAAGACCAGCCATGTAAGGATTCCTTGAGGCCGGGAGGACCGAGCCGACTCACCCTACCCGAAAACAGAAGCAGATTCCCCTAAATGCCGCTCAACACGATTTTTCCTTCGGGACGGGTGGGCCTCTTTTCCGTCTCCTCGGTTACGAAGAAAGATATAGCTTCGTCGGAATCTTGGATAGTGTCGTTAGTCGAGAGATCGAAAAAGGCCAAGCGGCTAGCGGGCTCGCCTTGCTGAATCATGCCCGCCCAGACAGGTTCGCTAGCTTCCGACGGCTTCGCCCAAACGCTATAGTAGCGGCCTAAGTGACCTTCCGGAATATTCTCGATCCCGATTACCCCGATTTTGATCTTCCGATCATAGATCGAGAATCCTCCGCTGAATTCCTGGGCATCGACGCCATCATCGATCTCCGGCGGCAATCCTTCGCGAGAGAACCAGTACGCTTCCGCTAGGCCCGTTAGCTCCAAAAGTCGGTTTTGGAATTCCTCCTCTCCACCCTCCCTCGCTACCAGGCTAGCTTGCTCGGGATTGCCGAGTTCATTGAGGACGATATCGCTTTCAGCCGGATTGCCGCTCAACGATTCATTCGCCACTTGGCTCATTGAAACTCCTGAGAATATGGCCAGTCCTGCTGCTGCGGCCCAACCACCCCATTGGGCTAGGAAGCGCAAAGACGATTCCGTCATCTTCGAGCTAGGCAAACTGCGGTCGCCCTTAGATATGTCGATTCTAGACATAACACTCGAGTAGATGTGGAACGACGGCTCTACCTGGTCACACTCGCGAGCATCTGCTTCGTTCACTTGCTGCCATTCATAGACTAATGAGCGGAGCTCATGGTTTTCCGAAACGAGGCGCTCCAACTCAACCTCCTCCGATTGCGGGAGCGTTCCGAGAGCGTATTGAAGTGCCTTTTCCTGTAATTCTTCCTTATTCATAACAATGTGACATTAACTGGCGGAGACGTTGCATCCCGCGCCGCATCGAAGTTTTCACCGTGCCCAGGGGCATGCCTAACGTATCCGAAATTTCCTGTTGAGTGAGGCCCTTGCTGATAGCCAGGGATAAACTGTCCTTTTGCGCCTGAGGCAGTTTGTCTATCATCGAACGTAGGCGACCAACTTCCTCTCCCACCGCCACGGTTTCCAAAGGAGAGCGCTGTTGTGATCGAGTGTCTTCACTGGATTGCAATGCCATCGGGTCCTCGACTATGGACTCCGGCTTCATCCGTCTCAGACGGTCGATACAAAGCCGCTTGGTTACCAGAACGGCCCAACTGAATGGCCGGGAGAGCTTGGGATTGTATCTCGACGCCGTTCTCCAAATTTTCACGAAGGCGTCCTGAAGGACCTCCTCCGCAATCATGCGGTCTTTCAGAAAATTGAATGCATAGGAAAACAGCGGGCGTGAGTAACGGGCATAGAGCTCATCGAATGCGCTGCGCTCACCCGAGCCTATACGTCTCATCAATTCCGCCTCGATGCTCGCGTCATCCATCGAACCACTCATCTCAAACCAAGATGCTCCGACTTATTCGGCCTGAAAAGGCGAGCTCAAGCTCGAAGACCGAGAATTATCCCCCAAATTGGAATCATCGAAGTCCACATTGAAGTGATCGTTTAGTCTAGACATGAGATCCATCAAGGCCTTGGACAGGACCTCATTGTATTTCGCGGTCGTTTGGGATTGGGATATCATCGGGTAGGCCCCGCCCCGTTCATAGAAGAACCCAAGCTTGTTTCTGGTACGACCCTGGGATCGTGCCTTCAAAGCCGCATTCATGCGAACTTCGATCTCGCCCAGTCCATTGCCCCCCCATTTGGTGATGTATAACTGCAACTCCGGCTGATTCTCCGGCACTCGAGCCCCAAAACGGACGATTTTGTAACCCATGGGGAATTCCGTCTCCCTTAAAACCTTAACCAGGGTTTCCTCAATATCGTAATAGCGATCAGCGAAATTTCCGCTGCCAAAGCCATCATCATGATAGATATTGTCGATGACAGTGATGTACAGTATCTGGTTCTGGTTCAAATAGATGAAAGGGATCTCCCGCTTTTTTGCGTGGAGATTCGAGAAGGCCAAAACTAGCAATCCCAGCAGTGCCAATGTGAGTTTCGTCGTTTTCATCGTCGTAGTCGAAAGGAAGCTAGCCTCAAAAACCGAGGCGATTGTACCAAGTATGAATTCGTTGAACAGGCTTCTTTGGATTCAATTTTAGCTGTAATCGACGAGAAGCTAGGCCCCATTCAACCCAATCGCTCCAAGCGGAGGCGTTGCCGTTCGTCGAATAGCCGCCATTCGATCACTTTCAGGGCCGCAGCCATCCCAAAACCTACGCCTCCGGCTATGAGAAACCAAATGATGATTTGATACTTCACCGCTTCCGTGGGAATCGCTCCTGCCAAGATCTGACCTGTCATCATGCCCGGCAAGGAAACGATGCCCGCAGTGGCCATGGAATTGACGACCGGCATGATGCCTGTGCGAATGCAATCCCGCAAATAGGGAAGAATGGCTTGGCGCGATGACTCCCCTAGTGCCAGCCGCTGCTCGATAATCGCACGGTTATCGTGTAGAGCGGATGTAAGCCGATCCATAGACAATCCAATTGCGCTCATGGTATTGCTCATGATCATTCCCAGCAAGGGTATCGAATATTGGGGAAGGTACCACGGCTCCGGTCTGACCACGACAAATAGCCCGTAAAGGGCTATGGCGAAGGAGGAAACGAACAGCGTTGAAGCCCCTAACCCAAATCCGCTCCAGCCTTTGAGGCGACGCTTCTGCCTAGCTAGGATTTCTCTCGAGGCGACCAACAACATGACCCCCGCCATGATGGCCACATGCCCTTCCTTGCCTTCCTCAAACAAGAATCGCAAAACATAGCCGATCAGAAAGAGCTGAATTACTAGTCGAACGGAAGCGATAGCCAACGAGCGCGTCACTCCTAGCCTGTAATAGGCAAGCAAGATACCCAGGCCTAATATGATGATTCCGGCAGAGAGGATATCGAAATAGTCCAGCTGGATCGTTTCTGTCGTCACGCCTCCGCCTTTCCGGGTTCCCCCATCAATTCTCTGGGGGCGCCGTCTTTCATCTGCAGCGTTCTGTCACCAACCCGGCCGGCTTGCTCTGAGCTATGCGAGACCCACAAAGCTCCTTTGCCTCGCTCGCGAATATAAGCCAAGAGCCGATTCTCGGCCAAACTCGAATTCGTTTCATCCAAATTGGCAGTAGGTTCGTCCAGCAAGAGATAAGCGGGTTCTCGATCCAGCATCCGCAAGATTCCTAGGCGTTGGCGCTCGCCCATTGACAACCGGTTCGGACTCCAATCCAAACAGTCCCGGCTGAGCCGAAGACTTCCAAGGGATTGGTTGCTCGGCGGATTCAAGAAGTGGGCCCTGACCGAGTCTTCCCACCAAAAAATTTCCGCAGGCAGATATCCCACCTTCCTTCGCCATTCCAAAGAACTCACGCTGCTCCGCTCCGCCCCCTCCAATTCGATCACGCCTTGGCTTACGATCAGATCGGCGATTGCTCGCAACAAAAGGGATTTGCCGGACCCAGACTCTCCCAATAGGCAGACCACTTCTCCGTCGCCAATGGTCAAATTTATATCCCTCCAGTCCAGGAACTGAAGATTCCGTATGCTTAAAGCCATTACTTAACCCAACACACTCTCAACTATAGGCGGGCAAACTGGCAAGAAAAGATACCCACAGCTCGATGTTAATCCATCACAGGCCTTCGTCGATGCCACTCTTCCCGGCAAGGTTACCGAATACAGTGGTGCGACAGGCGGAACGTGAGGCAATAGGATTGGAAGCATTGCCAAAGTGGAGGTAGTAATGCAAAGTAGTCGCTTATGAGCAGCAAATTGAGACTGGGGCTAGCCGGAGCCCGATTCGGCGAAAAGCACGCAACGGCATTCAGCCAGGTCGACGGAGTCATTTTGGCGGCAATCGCAGATCCCGAGGAATCCAGGCGGCAAGCCCTGGTTGACAAATACAAATTCGAGCGAGCATTCGATACTTACGATGAAATGCTTGAATACGGGGAATTGGATACCGTAGTCATCTGCCTACCGACAGCCTTGCACGAACGATCCGTGAGCGCGGCCTTCGATGCGGGACTCCATGTCCTTTGCGAAAAGCCTCCTGCTGTGTCAGAAAGCGAATTGTCCAAGATCGTCAGTGCGGCCGGGTTTTGCGGCAAAACCTACATGTGGGCTCGGCAACAACGCTTTTCACCCGCAATCGCCACGGCTCGAGAGATCATCGAACGCGGGGAGATTGGCGAGGCCTATCGCGCGGAGTCATCCTCGCAATGGGCTTGGTGGCCTTTCGACGACGACAATTGGCGAGGTAATCGAGAAAACGGCGGCGGAGCCTTGCTGGACATAGGTATCCACATGATCGATTCAGTCTGGTATCCTATGGGCTGTCCTGATCCCGTGGAGGCCATGGCTTCTCGCCACAGCTTGTTCTTGGACAGGCGCGTTCCGGATCGCGATGAAGTTGCCGAAGATTCCGTATATGGTATGCTTCGATTTAAGAATGGTTCCAGCATGAGCTTCTCTACGACATTCTTCGGGCATGTTGAAGGCGAGAAAGAGCCATGGGGATCCCCCAGTAATCTCGGTATGCAAATATTTGGTACAAGTGGTTCACTAGATCTGGCCAAGGGTCATCGCGTGGTAGCTCATCAGCCGGAGGTCGTTTCCACACCCTACGCGGATATTCCAAGCGATGAGTCCGACTGGTTTCTCGCCCAAGCTCAGGAATTCATCGATGCCATCCGTGAGGAACGAGAGCCTTTGAACGACGGGAAACAGGGCCTAACACTCATGCGCATGCTGGACGCTCTAGCCCTCTCTGCGAAAGAAAAGCATGCTGTGTCCATCAAAGCCACTCGCTCGCTGGATGATCTATTTGGCGGTCTGTAATCGGATCTTACTAATCGACAACAAACAGCTCAATCAGCCCAACACCCTCTGTATCGCCAACACCTAAAAGTTGAAAGGTGTAGACCCCTTGATTCAGGGTGAGCAGAAGAGCAGCGTCTTTGGATCCAGTTGCTAGTAGCTTTTTTTGCCCGGTCAACGCAGCCGCCAACTCAGCGGCGTTAGGACCTTCTTCCCAATTGTCGTTGGTTACGAGGAGCTGGCTTCGGATAGGAACTTCGTCGAATAGCGTCTGAAAGACTTTAAGTTCCGGATCGGCTAAAGCTCCCGGCACCCCATCCGAGGTCAGTTGAGGGCCCAAACCGCGAACGAGAACGGTCTTGGTAGACCCGCCCAGCACGGTGAGTCCGCCAATCATGATATCCGCGCCAGCGCCCACAAATCCGCGGGTAGCGAGATTCACCAATTCCGCTGTTGCCGTGTCGTCAATGGTCAAGGTTCCCGTACCGGAGGCGGCTGAGCCTGAACTATTGGCCACCTCGACCGAATAATCCCCTTCATCCGCTAGCGATACCTCAGGAATAACCAGCGTCTGCGACGTCTCGCCCGGCATCTCAACTCCATCCTTAAACCATTGGACGGATTCTACAACGCCTTCCGCTTCGAAAAAGAACTGGGCCCGGCCGCCAGTGGGAACACGCGTTGAATCCGGAGAACGCAGGATTTGCGGCACGGTTAGGGGAACTTCCACGGCAATCTCGTACCAGCCCCCTTCACTTTCTCCGGACGCATCATAAGCTTTAATTCCCAGCACGTTCTGGTTGGAGAAAAAGCCATCCGGCTCCAAAGTGGCTATACGGCTAGGAGTCGTCGGGGCTCCTGACAAAGTGAGCAACTGGCTGTTAATCCGGTAGTATTCATTGACCCCACCCGGACCTCCTGCCCTTTGAAATGGACCTTCTAATACGCCCGGCGGGATGGCATCACTAACAAACTCGAATCCATCTATAAAATCGCTGTTTGCATCAACTTCCCAGTGGTTAACCTGAACCCCCTCTAAATTGAGCGAGATAGTTACGTCCTCTCCTACGTCGATGGTGAACGACGCCCTATTGGTGAACCCGGCCCCATCGACGGAAGACTGCAGACCCGTAGCTCCCGCGGTGGCATGAAATAGACCCATTCCCGTCGCCAACCAAGTGGCGGATTTCACCACTTGAGCAGTTGGCAACCTGAAGGCTTTCTCGAATAGACTCAGGATCTGAACTGCCGGCGAGCGCTGCAAAATGAATCCAAGCAAAAGGATAGCGAACTGCCCTTTGGCAAGTTGGACTTTGAGATTCAGAAAATTCATTTACTTATGCTAATGACGATTTTTCGGCTCCATTCGCAAAGGCTAAAACAATTGGCGGCAAACTGGGTGGAACATGTTAGTCAACTTTAACGCATCCTCGAGATCTTAGTCCCACCCTTAGGGGCTAGTTTCCGCAACCACAAAGAGCTCGATCAGTCCCACGCCTTCCGTTTCAGCGACACCTGAGAGCTGGAAGGTGTAGACGCCTTGGTTGAGGGTTAGCAATAAGGCGGCGTCCTTTGAACCCGCTACCAATGGCTTGTTCTGTGCTGTCAAAGCCGCCGCCAATTCCGCCGCGTTCGCTCCTTCTTCCCAATTATCATTGGTTACGAGCAGCCGACTTCTGATCGGGGTTTCGTCGAACAAGGTCTGGAATACGCTGAGCTCAGGGTCGGCCAAGGCCCCAGGCACGCCATCAGCAGCAAGCTGTGGGCCTAGTCCGCGAACGAGCACCGTTTTGGTCGACCCACCGAGCACGGTAAGCCCTCCTATCATGATATTCGCTCCGGTACCAACGAATCCACGGGTCGCGAGATTAACCAGATCTGCCGACGCTTCGTCATCGATAGTCAAACTTCCGGCGGCCGAAACAGCAGAACCCGAAACGTTAGTGATTTCCACTGAGTAGGCCCCTTCATCCGCAGCGGATACATCTTGCAGAACCAAGGTCGTTCCGTTCGCCCCCGCAATTTCGACTCCATCCTTGAGCCATTGTATCCCATCCACCAAGCCCTCCGGCTCAAAGAAAAACTGGGCCCGACCTCCTGTCGGAGCTCGCGTTGAGGCAGGTGGCCGAAGAATAACTGGCGGGGCTTCGGCTACGATAATCGTTATCGTCGTTGCAGGGTATGTCGGGCCTTGCTTATTCGGCCGTTTCCAAGGCTTTACAGTTATACCGTAGGTTCCCGCTGCCGTTGGCGTTCCCACTATCGTACCCGTTCGCGTGTTGACCGTGTCTCCAACCAGTCCCGGGACAGTAAGCCCCGGCGGGATCTGACCGCCCACACTCCAGGAAGCAGCACTATGGGGAGCTCCCGTAACATCGAATACCAATGCAAATTCCTCGCCAACAGCCGCGTTAGCAGGTGATGCAGGATTGATGACATAGGTGGTCGCTCCAGAAGTAGCATGATTAAACACCCCCATCCCTGTCGCTACATAAGTCGTGGCTTTAATGAGCTTGGCTAATGGAGCAGCCAAAGCTCTTTCGAATTGGAAAGCGTATTTGATAATCGGCGTTCTCTGCAGCAGGGCAAATAGAATGAAGAGGCCCATTTGGGCACGAGCCAGTTTTAATTGGATAAGCATCAAACTCATAGTTGGGTCGGTCAGTCTAATTGGGAAACGAAGTATGTAGTGAGTTGGAAATCAATTACAGCCACAGCCACCGCCGCCCACGCCTTCACCTCCGGTCGTGGCTTCACGCGAAAACTGTATGTGGGATGTCATGACAGTAGCCAATTCATCGCGATCGGATCGCATTGTGTAATCGGCAAGGTTGCCTTTCTGATAGGGGGCGACCGTCGAACAGCCCGAGAACGCGATTGCGCTCGATACTATTGCCAGAACTGGGCCCAAAGGGACATGACGCTCGTTTTTCATTCGGCCAATAGGATTTTAATTTCTTCGGTCAGATTTCGCATCGACTTCTTGCCGTGCCAACCTTCATGGGCGAATCGAATCACGCCTTTCTTGTCTATCATAAATGATGTAGGCATTACCTGGATACCTGCCTTCTCGACCAGTTTCTGCGAAGCGTCATGGACAGTTTTGAAGGATGGTTTTCGTCGATCTAGAAACTGCTGCATCGCCCGCTCCTTCTGATCCACGCTTACTGCTATGATCTGGAATCCCTCGTCCCCGAATTCCTGATAGAGCTTGTCCATCTCTGGGAACGCCGCCTTGCAAGGAGCGCACCAGGACGCCCAAAAATCGATCAAGGTTACCTTGCCCTCTAGGCTCGGCGCATCCCCAATCAGGGAGTATTCGTCGAGCGAAGGGACGTCCATACCCGCTTCCCAGCCAGCAGCTGCAGCGTTAACGCTAGCCAGAAGCAAGGCCAACCCGCCAATCCTAATTTTCAACCATTCTTTCATAAAATTTCGAAGTTTGCTGTATTCCAGAATTTATTACGATACATCCCTCAGCCCCAAAAGTCCCTTCTACAAGTTTAAGCCCTTCTTCCTCCCCCAATACAAAAACAGCAGTAGAGAGAACACCTGCCTCCAAGCAAGAGTTCGCTGTAACGGTTACGGACAGGATGCCATTGTAGACCGGCCTTCCCGATCGGGGATCCAAAATATGCCCGAAACGCTGACCATTGTGCTCGAAGAATCGGCGATAGTCTCCTGAGGTCGCCACCCCGATATCCTTTGCAGCCAAGCTACCCCAAACAGAGCCTGGATTCTCCGGGTTCTCCAAGGCCACATGCCAAGCGGGATAGCGGGGAGGTTGACCGATGGCATGAATATCTCGGCCGAAATCGACCAGGCAGTCGTTAATACTATTGCCCACCGCAATCGCTGCCACCTTGTCGACCGCGTACTCTTTACCAAAACCTCCTAGGTCCAGAGCCATTCCCTTCAACGGAAGCCTCACTGCTCCAGGCTTACGCTCAACCTTGCTCCAGCCAATCAACTCACTCGTATCCAAAATGGACTTCTCCTCGGGCAGAGCATCGTAATTATTCCGGTAGTCCCAAAGCCGAATCAGCGGAAGCATGGTCGGATCCAAGACCCCTTGGGTCATGAAATGCAGATCGTCGCATATCGCAAAAATGGACTCCACTTCTGCATCGATTTTCGTCCAATCGCCACCCGCGTTTCGATTGATCACGCTGATCAGGCTATCGCTTCTGAAGCGGGAATACTTGGTCTCGAAATCGGCAACCCACTTGACCGCTTCTTTGGCGAATCGGGCCGCTTGATCGTTTGATATCGCCGTGTATTGAATGCGGCAATCCGTACCCAATGCTTTAAAAGTCAGATCGTACAACCCTCGCTGCGAATCAAACGCAACATTGGCGCGGATTTTCATTGGAGCTGGCTTTTCTTCTAGAACCATACCGTAGCTCCTATCGTCAATACATCCGCATCCGCGAAAGCCGACTGCGGCGTATCGTCCTTCCCTTTCATTTCATAGTGCTCGAATGCTGCATCTACGCTAAATTTTTCCCAAAAATTGTAGATGATCTTTAATCCGTAAGTATGCGTATCGAATTTTCCAAGACGATAGTCTGCTGAATAATGGGGTGCCAGGCCAGGAGTCGATTCGCGTGGATCTATAGGCGTGCCTGTTAGGCCAAGCGTATAGAAGTCGGCCGCGTTTTGCGAATAGTAACGGTACTTGGGTCTCAGAATTAGGTTGTCTCCTAGCTTTTGGTACCACTCGAAATCGAAGGTATTGCTTTCAACGCCCCAGGTGTCGCTAAAATGACGGTAATCAAAATCCAAACTAGCCCCAATCCCATCAAAATAACGCTTAGCATTGAAAAACCAAATACGTCGCTCACGGCTATAAGGTCGATTCTCCGGGAAGGTCAGCGGCAAGGAAAGGCCTGGCAGAATCTCCGTTTCCCGTTGAATGATCTTATAGGGGTCGCTAAGGAATCCATTGTAGTCGCTGTAAGTGAAATTCAGGGCAACCACCGTGTTTGGATCCATCACCTGGCTTATGCCTACGAAATAGTCATAGCTGTCTTTTCGTTGGCTTTCATCAAGGAAGTTTGGGCGGACCAAGTCATCGATGTAGCCAATACCGTAATTGATCCCCGTGTTTCGCTGATTGATTTCCGTCGTCTGCGAAAAGGCATAGCCGCGGGAAAGAAAATCGTCTTCCGAGCTGTAGGAAAATTGGAAGCTCGATGTATGGATACCGCGTATCCAATCAAGATCTACAACCCCAGCCTCTCGAACATCAGTCAGATTGGACAGTGGTACATTCACGCCATCTTCGGCAGGCACACCAGTCGGCGTCGCCCCTGAAATAGAATCGTACACGCCGTGCCCCTTCAAAATGAGCTCGCTACTTACCTGCTTTTCGAAGCCGAGATACTTGGAAATAACCCGAATACGACCATCATCCTCACTGTAATCCTGCCACTTTGTAGATAGGTGATCTTCGGCATTCAGCAGTCGCGGTCCCACAAGGTACAGATACCCGGCCAAAACGGCAATACGGCAGGTTAGAACAAAGCGAATCATCAGAAAAGCGGTCGACCTAGTTGCATGGAATAAATAGACGGGAGGTTAATAAGCTTTTTCGCAGACTGACGGTTGCCCGGTTTCATGAACTGCAAAAACAACGCGATTATTCAAATGACGGTTACGCAATCTCAGGCGAGCCCATTGAGCCCCAATCTCTCTTTCGCTGGAAGTTTCATAGAATTATAGCAGTGAGAAAGAAAACGCTGACAAGTAGCGTCAACCGATACTTAGAGACTTCTCTTTTATTGAGAATAGGCTATCGAAAGATTGATGGCAGCTATTCGGTCCCAATTCCTCTTCGCCTACGGTACACTGCGGGCCGAGGAGCAAGAAAGTAGCCTCCATGGACCTGTTAGGCTATCCGCAAGCCCTGCGAAGGCTCCCGGGAGCCTCTATACATTAAAAGAGGGATACCCCATCCTGTTGGTCGAGCCCAACATCAAAGTCGTCACGGCTAGCTACGAATGGGATGCGGATTGGGAACTAGCCTGCTCTCGTCTAGAATCCTGTTCTTACGCATATGCAAAACCGCCAAGCATTGAGGGCGAGCTTATCGAAATCCCTCTCGAATCCAACGCTTTTGACAAATCTGACACCTGGGAGGGCTTTTCTGTGGGATCAAATAGCGTCTACCAGCGGATGGTCATACCTGTCAGGAGAAACGATGGACGCATCCTTCCCGCTTGGGTATACGCCTGTCTGGCGATCCCAGCGGAAGCAGCCCCGTTCAAAGGTAATCGATGGAAACGGGCAGAGAGGCTTTACGGTGAAAACGCTGAGTGACTGTTGAATACGGTAAGACTGCTTGCATGTCGGGCATAGACCCGCTGCTGCGGGACCAAGACTGATCCCAGGGCAGCGCGAGCAGACTCGAGCGGCTGGCTGGGGAAGCCGGTCTACCATTGGGGTCTGAAAAGCTAAAAAGGCGACTCTTCCAAATCGTCTAGATTCCCCTCACCCGAGGATGAATCAGTCACATCGGCCAGGTTGCTATCGACTTCGCCACCTCCGTGCTCAATCCGCCAAGCTTGGAGATTCACATAGTAACGGCCTTTATACTCGTTGCCTCGAATATTGAAACTAACTTTGACTCGATCGCCAGTTCTAACTTTGTCCAGCAGCTCGATTTTTTCTTTCGTGCACTCAAACTTGATCTCTTGGGGAAATTTCTCCTCCGAGGTAACTACAAATTCTCGCTTCTTAAACCCACTGCCAAAGGTTTGCGTATCGTCTATCAGCTTAACCGTGCCTTCCAATTCGTACATGTAGCTAATCAAGCGAATCACCTCGTCAATGTTAAGTAAAAAATGGGGGAATAATTGGCGGAAATACGTATAAATCTTCCTTTGCTCAAATCCACCAAATCTCTTTAATCACTATGGCCCTTACTCAGGTGCGGGCAGGTATGGGAAAAAGGTAATGCCACCCCAAGGGGCGGGTTTTTATAGGCCGATTCTAGTTAACCTGTAGCGTACGGACGAAGGCGAAGCACGGAACTCTGCTTGGCACTTCGAGAGGGCACCTGTCATCGGCGGGGCCAATAGAGCCTAGCCAAGTTTGAAAGAGATTAAGCCGATTCCAAACAATGAAGTTTAGAACGCTAAGGTTTTTACTTATGAGGGCGCCCGCTACCAAAACACAGACTGGATACCTACGCTACTCCAGCCCGCTCCGAAGCTGAGCGAACCGTAGACTATCTACGAAATCGTCGCTAGAATCTAGATACACCTTTACGCGTTCTGGATCGACAAGCGTCCAGCTTTGCAGGGCTTCAAAGTAAGCTGTCTCCCTATCTAGGTTGGCTACGCTGTTGGCGAGTTCCGCAAACTCCACCGTACTCTCAAAATCGTCATGCCCGATCTCATATAGCGAGTCGTAATAAGCTTGGTAGCGATCCCGGGTGGATTCGATCGCGGCGAGCCAGGCGATCGATTCGATCGGTTCTCGTCTGGCCAACAGACGGGCCCCTTCTGAAGCCACCGAATCCCTTTTATATTGGCTTTGCAAATTCGCATGAAAGTCGATCAGCCCATCGCGAACACCGTTTAGCAGGAGATCCTTGGCGATTTCCTTCGCTCCCACGCTGGTAACTTGTCGCTGATTTGCCAATGTCCACTCCATCGCTCCAATTGAATCCCGTTGGGCCCACTCTTCAATGACGGCATCCATAATCGCCGAATCCAGCAAATCGTCGCTTTGAAAGCGCATGCGCTCCAAGGCCTCGGCAGGATTTTTAGATACAACGTGGAATGCGATCAAATCCGCTAGCTCAAGTTTCAGGTCGGGTTCGACAACGCTGGCGAGCATACCCGCCGCCATTTGATAGTCTTCATGCTCCTCGAGCACGACGTCTAACGTTTCGCGGAATAGACCGTTCTGCAACTGCCGATCAATGTAAGCTCCACTAGAGTCCAACCACGCGGAATCGATCCAATCCCAAGTCGAGTTCGGATCCGCGCGAGCCCAGCCAACTGCGAGCTCCGTAGACAAACGCTCCTTCTCCGCAGGTGTAAGCGTGTAAAGAAGCCCCAACGCTTTGGCAGCGTCCTGCGTCGCGATTTTCTGCAAAGCTAAACCAGCCGCTTCATAGGCTTTGGCACTCTGAAGATCAAAAGACAGCGCTTCGATGTAAAAGTCCTCCAGCTGAGAATAATCGAGAGTGGCCAGTTTTCGTTCCAAGGAGAACTCGCCTTCTAGCAAATCTGCCTCCAGGAAGGTTACCACCAACGGTTCCATAACCCCATCGCGTCGAAGCGGCTCGTCTTCCCTTTCCGCCTGGCTCTCTGCTGGAGTTTGGCTAGCCCGATTCCCCGGGATGCTCGACGGTCCGTTGTAGAGCCGGTCAACAATTTGAGCCAGTTGATAGCCAATGGCGGAAACGACAACAATCGCCAGAAATGATTTCAGGACGTTCAGCACGCTTCCGAAAATATTATCCCTCGAGAGACCTACTCCTCTGGTTCAATATCCTTGAGAAATTTGAAGAGCTCGGTGTCCGTCGAAAGGATGAGTGTAGCATCCTCATTCAGTATGCGCCCGTAGGACTCTAAGGACTTGGTAAATTCATAGAACTCGACGGATTTATCGCTTTGATTAAACACGTTAGCGTAAATCTGCGTCGCCTGCGCGTCTGCCTGGCCGCGAATGGTTTCAACCGCCTTATAGGCTTCCGACTCAATTTCCTGAAGATCGCGCTCCTTCTTGCCGGTTATCTTAGCCGCTTCGCCCGCCCCTTCGGAACGAAAACGCTCCGCGATCTGCTGCCGCTCGCTGATCATACGTTCGTAGATCCGTTGCCGCACGCTGTTATTGTAATTGATCCGCTTGAATCGTATATCCAATAGCTCGATACCGAAATCCTTGAGCTTAGAAGCAGCGTTCTCGAAAATTTCCTGCTCGATCGCAGCCCTCCCCAGCGTGATCGGGTATAGAATCCCTATATTTCCGGGCGTATCCACGAGCGAGGCATCTCGTGACGGTTCGCGATCTATGGTCGTACGGATAACTTCAATCAGCTCATGCTTCGCGATAGCGTTTCGAGTTTCGCTTCCCAATATGTTGTCCAAGCGTGACTCGGCACTTCGTTCGTCACGTAACCGCTCGAAGTACTGTTTAGCATCGCTGATCCGCCAGCGGCCAAAGGTATCGACCTCAATGTAGGTCTTGTCCTTGGTCGGCATTTCGGTCGGCCGGCCATCCCACTCGAGAAACCGCTTTTCAATCATGTGCACCGTTTGCACAAAAGGGGTACGGAAATGCAGTCCGGACCGGGTGATTGGATCGCCCACGGGTTTGCCGAACTGGGTGATGATCACCTGCTTGGTTTCATGCACGGTGTAGGCCGACGCGAAAAGGACGACAATTCCAGCGAGAATGAGGAGTACTATGAACGAACCTGCTACTTTTTTCATCGGTTGTTTAGCGAGTTGGCGTGTCCTGATTTAGTTGCAGAAGCGGCAGGATCTGCTGAGCTTCCTCGTCTATGATAATCTTGCGGCCCAATCGCGGAATCACTTCCTGCATCGTTTCCAGATAGAGTCGCCGTTTCGTGACTTCTGGGGCCTTCAAATATTCTTCCAAGATGGCGTTGAAACGAGCCACATCACCTTCCGCCTCGTTGACTCTCTTGAGAGCATAACCTTCGGCGGACTGAATACGCTGTTCCGCCTCACCTCGGGCTCGAGGCACCACTTTATTGTACTCCCCGTTGGCAACGTTGATCATTTTCTCCCGCTCCTGTTGAGCTTGATTGACCTCGTTAAAAGAAGGTTGAACCGGCTGGGGAGGATTGACGTCCTTGAGTTGTACCTGGTCGATGCTGAGACCGAGTTCGTATTTATTCACGAGCCTTTGCATGTGAATAGTGGCCTCACTCTCAATTTCCTGACGTCCAACGGTGATCACCTCGTCGACCGTTCGATCTCCGACAACAGACCTCATTACTGACTCGGAGATGTCCCTCAAGGTCAATGACGGCTCCCTGACCTTGAAAAGGAATAGCCTCGGATCCTGGATGCGGTATTGGACAATCCATTCAACCGTAGCGGCGTTCAAATCTCCCGTCACCATGCTGCGCTCGAAATTGCGTTCCGTTTGAGAGGGATTGTACTGAGCTGAATTCGTTCCCCCCCGTGTGGCAAAACCAAACTCCTGCTGCAATTGGCGCCTGACCTGAACGATCAACACCTGATCGATGCCAAATGGCAGTTTTACCTGAATCCCTGGATCGACTGTTTTCACGTATTTGCCGAAACGAAGCACAACACCCTGGGACTGGGCCTCTACTGTGTAGATGCTAGTTAAGGCTGCTGCCGCTACCAGGATGCCTATCAAAATCCAAAAGATCGATGATGCCCGAGCTCGGAATTCCCTGAAATTCCGGGGAAGGTTGAATTCTATATTCTCGCCCATTCCCCCCGATGTTTCAGGAAAGCGCATTCAAAGCAATGGGAAAACGAAGGGGGGGCGATTCTCGTAAACGCTTCCCACTACTCTCTGCCAACACACGTTAAATCATACTTTTCACAATTCTTAGGTTTCTAAACGCAACAAACGCTAATATTTCAATGGTTTGGGTTTCTCGCGCTTTGCACCCTTCGCGATCTTAGCGGTTATAGAAAATAGTTCGTTTAGTCCGAGCTACTTTAAAGTTTCACAGCGAAAGACCGAAGCGAAGACGAGGCCAGGAGCCTTTTTGCCCGAAAAGCCTGTGGAAGCTAGGCGGATCCCGAAAACAAGAAGAGCCGAATCCGGCAGTTTCCTAAGCTCACGAGCATTATTAATTGTTTTTAGACACATGTCTATCAATGCCACTCGCACATCTTTATCCGAATTGTTACTTAGCTATTCCACAACTACTTACAAATCGTTAAATCTTGACTGAATTTTTTACAAACAAGGTGCTCGCCGGAAACGTTTGAGCGATTTCAGGTAAAACTAACTTTTGATTAAAATGGCTTTATCAGAAAAGAACTTGACCTGCCCGCCAAGCGATCGATCGTATGTCCTCCTTTTCGAAGCGGGTATAGTTTAGTGGTAGAACC
>DKNL01000285.1:0-3423 GCA_002474325.1 Opitutales bacterium UBA7389 | reverse complement strand
GGTAGAACCCCAGCCTTCCAAGCTGGTTGCGTCGGTTCGATTCCGTCTACCCGCACCAGCCTTCGCTCGGGCCGCAGCGTAAAAGACGAAGGAGGAAGCCCTGAAATAGCGAAATTGGATTCCCATTCCAATTGCTGCCAGATTTCCGCCTTTTTCTCAATCCGCGGAGCCAGGACGGCTTGGCTTGCCAGCCTTCGAACACACTCATGCCAAGAAAACCGTTGCCGGGCGTCGCATCCGATAACTATAGCATTCATTCGTTGAGCAAGAAAGTATTAATAACAGGGGCCGGCGGCCAGGACGGCTATTTCTTGGTGAAATTGCTGCTCCAAAGAGGCGATACGGTTCACGGCCTGCTACGCGAGGGCTCTGAAAACGAAATAGGGTCCCTTAAATATCTCGGGGAGGCCGCTCTTGCTCGGATCAGCATCCATCGCGGCAACATAACCGAGAAATGGTTCATTGACGAACTCATTCAACGCGAGCTTTTCGACCAGGTTTTCCATCTGGCAGCCCAAAGCTCAGTAGCCCATAGTATCGAGCATCCACGTGCGACGATTGATACAAATGTTTTGGGGCTAACCAACATCGCTACCTCGATCCGCGATCGCTCACCGAAGACGAAACTCCTATTCACGGGCAGCTCAGAAATGTTCGGCAATCTCACCGACGGAAAACAATCGGAGCATACTCCGCGGCATCCGCAAAGCCCATACGGACTGACCAAGGATTTCGGATTCCAGCTTATCAACGCTTACCGAAATCACTACGGACTCTGGGCCGCAACCGCCATACTCTTTAATCACGAGAGCGAATTTCGCGGCGAGCAATTCGTCACCAAAAAAATTATCCAATCCGTCGCTCGTATTGCCGATGGCAGGGATGAAGTTCTTTCCCTCGGCAACATCTACGCTGAACGCGACTGGGGATATGCTGGCGACTACATGGAGGGCGTTCTCGATGTCATGGCCTTGAAGCGGCCCGACGATTTCGTTTTTGCGACTGGCCAGCTTCACTCAGTGAAGGATTTCGTTAATCTAGCTTTCAAGCATGCGGGAATCAAACCGGAATGGAACGGCGAGGGATTAGATGAAATCGCCCGCGATCGAAGTAGTGGCAAGGTAATCGTCAAGATTGACGAGCGGTTTTATCGACCTGGCGACATCAAGGGCACTTGCGGCGATGCTAGCAAAGCGAAGCAGGTCTTAGCCTGGCAGGCTCATACTGATTTGAACGGAATTATCGAGCACATGCTTCGCCACGAGCAAGGGTTGGCGACCAACTAGCTCTTCAATTCCAACGGATATCCAAGAGTTTAGCTGATAGCTTTCTGTCATCCTCGCCTTCCCCTCGATCCTTGGGCACGAAGTGATGCTGGCTCTTGATCTTAAGGAGGGATAACTTGGGGGAGACGGTAGGGACCGCTATGGTAATCGTCACTCCCAAATGACCGGAATAGGTGTCCAGGATCGGTTCGCCCTCATTGAGCGATAACCAGATCCTCATGTCGCTACAGGTTTCACGCGGTGGGTATTCGATTCTCAAGGTCAGAGACTGGGTCCCGTCTGGCACCATAAGCCATTTATGAAAGTCCGGCCCAATCCACTCATCGCCATGTCTTCCATTGAATGGCTGCTCTACTCTCTGACGGCGATATCTCACCTGCCTCCACACAGCAACGCCGCGAACGGGATTGCTCCAAAACGTCTTGGCTAAAGCGATCCAGCACTTGAGAGACTGGCCACTATCCCCGTGCTCAAGGCTTTTCCGGCCCCAATGCCGGGATCGCTCGTACTGAAACGTTGGCAAGGGAATAGCACGAGCCTCCTCGATCGGCTTCTGCCCACAGAGTTCGCGGTAGAGGTTGAACGTTTTCAGGGCGATAGCGCCAACAGAGAAAAGAAATTTTCGCATTTGAGCCTTGGTCAGTTGGGAATCACGGAATTGCGAATCCAACAATACCTTTTCCACAGCCCGAACGATGCTACCACTATCCTCTGGGTCGAAGGTTAATACCGCATCGCCCCCAACCTCTTTTAGCGGGTCAATATTTGAGCAAACCACTGGCGTTCCTAGTATGATCGCTTCCGCAACCGGTAAACCGAATCCCTCGAATTTCGATGGATAAATCAGGGCCTTCGCCCCCTCCAATAAGCAGCGTATTTCTAATGAAGAACGGTAACCCAAATGCATCACCGATTCTTCCACGCCATGCTTCTCTATCATCTTTCGGGCCGGATGATTTGAGGCAAAATTTCCGCCCGTTAGTACAAGTTTTAAATTAGGAAACCGCTTACACAGCAATGCGAAGGCATCGACTAATATCTCATGATTCTTATGCGGCCAGGAATGAGCGGGATAAAAGAGGTAGTCATCATCAAGTTTGAATTTTGCTCGGATCTTGCCGCTAACGCCCTTTGGTAGATCCATCCAAAAGTGGCTATTGGGAATCGGGCAGATCGTTTCTACCTTCCTTCCCGAAACATCATAGCTTTGCTGAATATCCCGCCGAACCGCATCCGAAATACAGATAACTTTCTCGGCCAGATCGATCGCTAATTCATGATTGGCTTCCCGCGCCTCTACTTCGATTTGATCAAAAAACTTAGGGAAGTGACGATGCTGGAGATCTAAGATAGTCACAACATTTCGGTATCCATAAAACTCAGGAGAGACGTAGCCGCCAATAGAATGAACCAGATCTACTTCAACTATTCTCCCTTTTGCCGTCGCCGAACCAGTTTGAACTATACCGAGACGATTGTAAGGCAGATTATTTGAGTTGTCTAGACTGCCACGAGCAAAGGGCTCCCTAGCGGGCACTAGCTCGTAAAAGTCACTGTCGATAAAGTCTATCTTACTTGACCAGCCCCTATCATTTAGCTCTTCAGAAGTTTCTCTCGGGCAGTATACCATTACTTTACCTTCTTCCCAAACCCAGCTCACGGACGTTACCAACTCGTAAGCCAACTGCTCCATTCCTCCAGAGCTCCCTATCACCATCCAACGCAGATCGAACAAGACATTCATTCAACAAATCCAATCCCTACACCACCTTATCGGGTACCGGCTCAACAAAATAAGTATCTTTTGCCAAAGTGTAAGAAAGAGTTTCCCCTACCTCTGCTAAAGCATCTCGCGGCTTTTCGCCAGCCGGCAACAGTCGAGATATCCCTGATTTGTCTTCAAATTTGCAATGACTCATCCACTGCCTGATCCACGACCTATCAACATATCCTAACCGCTTCAAAGAGAGCCTAAAAATTTCCCTGAAAATTTGTCCTCTACGGCTACGAGTTTTTGTTTCCGGGTAGTCCCTAGAGCATGACAAATATTCGTCTAAGTACTTGATCACGCCGCCAGACTTCGCAATCCTGAGCCAGTAATCGTAATCCAACGAACAATCTAGACGCTCATCGAAAA
>DKNL01000240.1 GCA_002474325.1 Opitutales bacterium UBA7389 | reverse complement strand
CGTTACTATGAACGAGGCCCTTGCCAATCGCGTCGCTCCATTAAACGAGCTGGATGAGCGATTCCTGGCCGACGCCCGTGCTCAGGCAAAGGCTCTGGGCGGTGCCTATGCGCTCACTAAACCAGAAGGCATGCTTCAAGAATCGATCGAGTTGGTCACGCCAGGAAAGAATTATTTCAAGGAAATGGAGAGCGTACAACCGCTCGTCGAGGCGGAGGATTGGAAAGCGGCTAGCGATAAGCTGGAGGAAATTATCTCTGAATCTGGCTACATTCCGGGCGAAGAAAATGCCCATGGGTTGCTCGGATACGTCTATGAGCAATTGGGCGAAGTCGAGAAGGAACGAGCCATTCTGGTAGCCATAGCCGCAAATGAAGCCCACCGACTCGATCCGATCGAACGTTTGCTGACCATTGCCCTTGAGCAGGATGATCCACCCAATGTCGTAAAGTGGGCTAACGCATGGATTGCCATCAAGCCCATGGCTATAGAACCTTGGAGAGCTCTGTTCGCCACCCATGCCCGCTTTCAATATCAAAGCCCGGCCATTGCGGCTGGAAACACCCTACTCACCCTGGATCCCCCCGAAATAGCCAAGGTCCACTATACTTTGGCTCTGCAATACCTTCGCTCCGATCCCCAAACCGCCCGGCGCCATACATTGATGGCTCTGGAAGAGGCCCCACGTTTCCGTTCCGCTTACGAACTTCTGGACGAAATTGTTCAGGAGCAACAGCAGAACGAAAAAGAAAATAGTAATTCCGCGAGCGTCTCCACCCCCAATTTAGAGGGGATCCCTTTTTAGGATAAGGATGCACCTCGCATCGAAAATCGCTCTTACTACAGCCTTGTGCCTCTGCATCGCTACATTCGCATCGGGACAGCGCTATGACAACCGAGCCGGCGTGCCCGACTGGCAAGTAGACGAGGAATTTAAACAAGACGTATTTACCTTTGCTCGCGTACAGTACCGCTCAAGCCATGGCGGCTATACTCGGGGAGGATGGGGGCGTCGGGGTCGCGGCAACTGGGCCACGGACTATCCGGATGCGGAGCTGAATTTCGCCTACCGTCTTCAGCAAATGACGAGCCTGAAAGTCAATCCAGACTCAATCGTGGTGGAGTTGACTCAGCCCGACCTATATAACTACCCGTTTCTGTATATAATCGAACCAGGACGATTGGTCTTCATGGAAGATGAAGTGGTGGCCCTCCGTAACTACCTGCTCAATGGGGGATTTCTCATGGTAGACGATTTCTGGGGGGACGCTGAGTATGACAATTTCTACTACGAAATTAAACGAGTCTTTCCCGAACGCGAACCCGTCGAACTTCCGATCGAGCACCCTATTTTCCACATGGTCTTCGATCTGAAAGAGAAACCGCAAGTGCCCAGCATTCACCACGCCACACGCATGCGTGGCTCCGGCATCACTTGGGAGCGCCCCGGCTCGGAAGAAGTCCACTACAAAGCCATTTTCGACGATAGCGGCCGTATTATTTGTATCATCTGCCACAATACCGATCTTGGTGATGGCTGGGAACGGGAAGGCGAGGACGAATGGTACTTCCGCGAATTCGCCGAGAAGAAAGCCTATCCTATGGGCATCAATATCGTTTTTTACGCCATGACCCATTAGGACAATTGAGCCGATGACTTTGATCAATAAACGTTTTACGCAGCTACTATTCGCCATCCTCGCGATCGCGACAGTTTCTGCCGTAATGTTTTCGCAGCGCTACCGGGAGCGATACGATCATCGGGGAGGCGTACCCGAATGGCAGGTAGACCCCGAATTCAAGCAGGACGTATTCACCTTTGCCCGCGTTCGCTACACTTCCGCCAGAGGACGCTGGGGAGGTCGCGGTGGACACGGTCGCGGCTGGGGTGGAGGCGGCTGGGAAACCGACTACCCAGACGCTGAACTCAATTTCGCTTTCCGGCTCCAGCAGATGACTAGTCTGAAAGTGAATCCAGACTCTGCAGTTGTCGATCTCACCCAAGATGATCTCTACAATTATCCCTTTCTCTACATGATAGAGCCCGGCAGGCTCGTTTTCTTGGAAGACGAAGTTGTAGCCCTGCGCGACTATCTGCTTAACGGCGGGTTTCTCATGGTAGACGATTTTTGGGGCGACGACGAGTACGACAATTTCTACTACGAAATCAAACGAGTCTTCCCGGATCGCGAGCCCGTGGAACTATCAATCGATCATCCTATCTTCCACATGGTCTTCGATCTTGATGAAAAGCCCCAGGTTCCAAGCGTCGGGCACGCGGTCGGCAACTACCGGGCTGGCTATGGGATCGTGACTCACCAAGGTTACGGAACGGACGAAGTTCACTACAAGGCTATCTTCGACGATACCGGTCGTATCATGTGTATCATTTGCCACAATACCGATCTCGGAGACGGCTGGGAACGCGAAGGCGAGGACGAATGGTATTTTCGCGAATTCGCCGAGAAGAAAGCCTACCCCATGGGTATCAACATCGTTTTCTATGCCATGACCCATTAAATTTAACCGTATTCAATTTTTAATTCATACTTCACAATTCATAATTATACCTAATGTCTCTACTCGAAACCACAGAATCACAAGAAGCCGCATTCAACCGCCTGCAAGAAGGCCGGATACGAGTGGAAGCGGAATTGGGCAAAGCCATCATTGGCCAGAAGGATGTCGTCGAGCAGATCTTGCTCGCTCTTATTTCCGGCGGCCACTGCATTATCACGGGAGCCCCTGGCTTGGCTAAGACACTACTTGTGAAGTCAGTGGCCAAAGTATTTCACCTAGATTTTCAGCGCATCCAATTCACACCAGATCTGATGCCCGCCGATATAACAGGCACGGAAATCCTGACAGACAATCCCGAGGGACGCCAACTGACCTTCGCCAAAGGACCCATTTTCACGAACTTGCTCCTTGCCGACGAGATCAACAGAACGCCACCAAAGACGCAATCAGCACTACTAGAGGCCATGCAGGAACACCAGGTGACCGCGGCGGGCGTGCGCCACACCCTTTCAGAGCCCTTCTTCGTGCTAGCCACGCAAAATCCAGTAGAAATGGAAGGCACCTATCCGCTTCCAGAGGCTCAGCTCGATCGCTTTCTATTCAATACCTTGATCGACTATTTACCGGAAGATGACGAAGTTGAGGTGGTAACCCAAACTACGGCTAAGGCTCACGATCCTATCGAATCGATCTTCACTGCAGAGGACGTTCTCGAATTTCAATCGCTCGTTAGAAAAGTGCCCGTATCCGAAGAAGTTGTACGGTACGCGGTAAAGCTCTCTGCCTCATCTCGTCCTAGCGATCCCAATGCTCCTGACTTCGTCAAGGAATGGATCAGCTGGGGAGCCGGGACACGGGCAGCTCAAGCCCTTGTTCTAGCCGGAAAGGCCAGAGCTCTTTGGCACTCCCGGGCCCACGTAACCAAAGACGACATCGTGCAACTCGCTCCTCCGGTGCTTCGCCACAGAGTCCTCCTCAACTACCGAGCCGAGGCCCAAGGCGAAACCGTCGAAACAGTCATTCAAAAGCTGCTAGATAACGCATAGAATCCTCGCCACCAACAATTAATCTAAATCACGTGCCTGCTACTCCCAAGACCGGAATCGACCCTCTCGCTCTTTTCGCCATCCGCGATCTGGAGCTGCGAGCTCGCGTTGTCGTGGAGGGTCTTTGGTCAGGGCTTCACCGCAGCCCTCTCCAAGGATTTTCCGTCGAGTTCACGGAATATCGCCAGTACTCCCAAGGAGACGATCTCCGCTACCTCGATTGGAAAGCCCTCGCTCGCACGGACCGGGAATACATCAAGAAATTCGAGGACGAAACCAATCTGCGATGTCTGTTATTGGTTGATACGAGTAGATCCATGGGTTTCGCTTCCGGCGAGGTATCAAAATCCGAATACGCCCGCACACTGGCAGCGACGCTTGGCTACTTTCTATTGCAGCAAAGAGACGTGGTCGGGCTTGGGCTTTTCGATTCCGAGCTGCATAGCTATGTGCCCTCCCGCTGGCGAACGGGACACTTTCGGCGACTTCTCTCCGCCCTTTCTCGAGAACCGAAAGGAAAGGAGAGCAATATAGGCAAAGCCCTAGATCAGGCAGCCCTGCTTAGCGGGAAGCGCAGCTTGATTGTCGCCATCTCCGACTTCCTTTCCCCACCATTGGAATGGGACAATCAACTAGGCCAATTGGTAGCTGCCGGGCATGACGTGCGAGCGATACAAATCCTCGATTCGGCTGAGTTAGACCTCGATTTCGGTAAAGCCTCCCAATGGGAGGATCTCGAAACCGGCGATCGCCTATACATCGATCCCGTCGAAGCTCGAACCGCCTACAAGGAGAGTTTTGGCCTCAACCAACTTCAGATCCAGCAGACTTTAGAAAAGAGAGGCATTCGCCATCTAATCGCTCCCACCAACAAGCCACTCGACTACACGCTCATCGATCTGCTTAGACGTCAACCCTTGCAAGGGAGGGTAGCCGTATGAGCTTGCTCTCCCCTTGGTTTCTCGCAGGGGCCTTGCTGGTCGCCGGACCGATCATCTTTCATCTGATTCGTCGGGCAACGAAAGACCATATCCAGTTTTCCGCGATGAGATTCCTACGAGAATCGCCACCCAAGTTGCAGAAGAAAAGCCGGATCCAAAATCCTTGGCTGCTGGCTCTTCGCTGCTTGATCATCGTGTTGCTCGCGTTCGCCTTTGCTCGACCGTTCTTTGACTCGGATACGCCGTTCGAATTGGCAACCAACCCGCCAAAGGCCATCGTCCTGGCCATCGACTCCAGCGCCAGCATGCAGCGGGAAGGAGCCTGGGAAAACGCTATTCAGCGGGCCGGGTCCTATTTGGAAAAGGTAGATTCCGCCGACAAGCTCTCCATAGTAAGCGTATCGACCAACGCTCGCCTGCTTCTTTCTTTTGAACAGTGGGACAAGTGGCCAGTCAATGAGCGAGCGACATTGGCAGAAGCATTGCTTTCTGAAACAGCCCCGAATTGGGGAGCGACTCGACTGGATGAAGCCATTGAGCTGGCCCTAGCCGAACTCGAACAGATTGACGAGGGAGCGGAGACAGCGACCGAAAAAACCGTCGTCCTCATCTCCGATATGCAAAGCACCTCGCGGATCGCGGGAGTAGCTGGACGCGAATGGCGAGACGAGTGCCTCCTCGAATTGGAAACCATTCAAGGAGCCCATCCAGGCAATACTGGCATCCGATGGCTCGGCTGGACAGGCGATGAGGGAAACCGCTCTATGCGAATCGGCATCCAGAGCTCCGGACAGTCGCTAGCCTCCAATTTGAGCCTCGCCCTCTTTGATGCGAAATCCAACACGCCCCTCGGTAAGACGCTCAAATTGTATTCGAATACAGGCGACAATCACATGGTCCTGCTCGAAGTGCCAAAGGATGCTACAGGACCCTTCCGGGTCGAGCTATCAGGCGATCCTGATACTTTCGACAACGTCTTAAGCGTAGCCGAAAACCAGCCGCGCACCATGCAATTGCAGTACCTCGGCGACCCAGCGAATTCTGAAGATCCCAATCAATCGGCATTCTATATCAAACGGGCCTCCGCTG
>DKNL01000034.1 GCA_002474325.1 Opitutales bacterium UBA7389 | reverse complement strand
TGAAACCGGAGTATTCGTATCTCAAACACATTTGATTCATGAGTTGGCTAGAGCATCGGGGGCAAATACATCGGTAGGCTCAATCGAAGGGCTGCACCATTTCGATATTCTCTACGAACTCGGAGATCCAATGGGGAGGTTAAGCCAAGAGCTGCTGAACCTTATGAAGGCTGAGCGAGGTTGAAAAAACAGAGGCGCTTATGGTAACGGGCGCTCTACGATTGCCTATAAAGGGTGGAACAGACAGGATGCCTGTGCTACTTTTCCAATCGGTGCTAGGAGATCGCCCCCTACCATTTCGGCAAAACACATCAGGGCGACCACTGGTCCGTGGTAAGCCAACTCATGTATATCTCTTCGTTCGTTTACACCAATATCCGCACCGAATTCGTTTTAAAAATCGCGTAGACTTCGGATCCGACTGCAAGCTTGAGATCGTCGACGGCGTCTTGAGTGAGCTCCACGATCATCTCGGGCCCTCCTTCTCCGACCGATAACCGGGAAAGAATACGAGATCCAGAATCGGATATACTAACTATCCGGCCTCGTAAGCAATTCCGAGCGGAAAGGCCAACAGGCTCCTGCAAGCTCAGCATCAAGTCGTCAGACGCTATGCTGCAAAGTGCTTTATCGCCAATACCTATACCTGTTGCAGGGAGGCGAATACAGGTTTCTTCTTTATCCGATTCCAAGCAAACGATATCCGTTTTCCCGCTATGTTCGAGCACCCTACCATTGAATACATTTTCGAACCCACCCTCTTTGGCCAATTCGAATACGCCTGCGTCGGTGAAAACCCGGTTCGGAGGACCGGCCGCAATCAACTTTCCTTCCGAGATCACAAGAATCTCACCACATAGGGCCTGCAATTCGATTGGATTGTGCGAAACAACTACCATCGGTATTTCAAAAACGTCTCGTACTTTCACGAGATAGGACAAAATCTTCCGCCGCAGGCCCGAGTCAAGAGACGCCAAAGGCTCGTCTAACAACAACAAGCTCGGCCCTGAACACAGGGCCCGGCCAAGAGCCACCCGCTGTCGTTCACCGCCAGACAACAACTCCACTCTACGGTCGAGCAAGGATTGCAACTCCAAAGTTTCAATAGCGTTTCCGAAAACCTCTTCAAATTCCAACCCGTTTTCGAGCAAACGCTTTTTGCCCGATTCGAGATTACTTCTGACATCCCTCTTCGGGAACAGCAAATAGTCTTGTGGAACGTAACCAATATTTCGGTACATCGGCTTAGTTCGTTTCCCTTTCGCCGATTCCAGCCAAACCTCGCCATCAAAAACGATTCTTCCGTCATCAAACTTCTTTAGTCCAGCCAAACATTCTAGAAAGGTCGTCTTCCCTGATCCGGAAACCCCGAATACTCCTAGAGATTTTGGCGATCCAGAATACTCTAGCTCCAGATCAAATTCCTGGAGGGGGACGTTAAGATCGATATCAAATAGGACTGGGGCTTCGCTCATTTCCGCCTACCTCCTTCTCTTGATTGGCGCATGGACAACCATTCCGTCGTGTAGACGATGGCGAACCCGACAAGAAGAGCGACCCAGAGCAACGCTGTCGCGGAGGCATCGTCTCCTCGTTGCTGAGCTGTGAAAATGGCAGACGCTAGCGTCTGCGTTTTTCCGGGTATGTTGCCGGCGATAATGACAGTCGCCCCAAATTCCCCCATCGATCTCGCGAATCCCAGCAACGCTGCCGCTACGAGGCCTCTCGATGCGAGCGGCAAGGATACTGAGAAGAACACTCGCCAAGCGCTCATCCCGAGAGTCTTGCCCATGTCTTCCAATCGCGGATCCACTTCGCCAAATGCCAATTTAGCCGTACGAACGAATATTGGAAAAGCCATTACACTGCAGGCTACGACAACCGCCTTCCACGTTAACAGGATACTAAAGTCAAAACCCAACGTCTCAGGCCCTAATAACCCTCTTTCTGCAAAGACCGTTAGTAACAGGTAACCAACCGCGGTTGGAGGCAGAACGAGCGGCAGAGTCACCAAAGCCGACACTACGTGCTTCCCAGGAAAGTCTTTGCGAGAAAGCAAATAGGCTACGGCAATTCCCGGGACGAAGATGACCACCACCGAAAGCCCCGCCCATCCTATCGTGCGAATTACCGTTTCGTATATCGATTCCAAATCTAACGTTGATTGTGATTAGGGCCGTAGAAAGCGCATCCAAACTTTCAGTTCGGTCAATATATCTGGCAAGCGCTATTCGTTGAACTCAGGCATTGTCGCTATACCAAATCCATATTCGCGAAATACATCCAGAGCGATTTCCGACTGAATGAAGCGTAAAAACGCTCCCGCCGACTGCTTTCCCATGCCGACTTGGGTAACGGCGATGGGATAAAGGGCTTCCAGCTCTTCGCCTTCCAACAGCATTCGAGCCGCATCCTTTCGATCCAGGTAATCAGTCCAATAGACGATTCCCACCGTATCGTTTCTGCTCAACGTTTGAGCCAAAGTCGCTTTCACATCGGTAGCCGGCGATAGACGACTGCTGAGACCCTCCCAAATGTTGGAACCGTTCTTTTCTTCGCTGATCAGCCAATGTCTGGCATAACGCCCAGCTGGTACAGCATCGGGATCCCCAACGCATAGAATTCTAAAATCCAACTCGGCAAGCTGCGAAACGCCAGTCACCGGACCCCATTTCGCGTCCGTCGAACATATGGCGACGAGGGTATTAGTTAACAGATCGCGGCGAGTCTCTGGATGGATCTTTCCCGATTCCTCGACATAGTCCATCCAGCGATCATCCGCACTGAGAAAAATATCCGCTTCTCCAGATGCAATAATCTGTTGGGCCAAAACATTCGATCCAGCGAAGTTGTAAGCAATTCGATGACCACTTGCCTCCTCGAAAAGACGCCCGATTTCTTGGAGCGATCCATTCAAACTAGAAGCAGCGAACACCGTGATCTCCTCTTGGAATCCGCGATCCCAAAAGCAGCCAGCGAGAATCACTGATAGCATAGGCACTGCGAAAACTCTTACAAAACCCCGGTGTCCGACCATCGATTCAAATGCTCGTCACAGATCCCTTTCCAAGACAACGGAAAACTCTGCGTCCCCGCCAAAACGCCTCGACCATCAGATTGCTACTTTTTCTAAGGCGATTGCTTCAGGCAGATACTCTTCCGGATCCTCGGGTAAATCGATTTCTCCCAAATCGACATACTTCATGGCGAACTCTTCTGCCAATAGATCGCAAGCCGCCTTCCTATTCAAGTAGCCCCTCTAGACAAGCATCTCGAAAAGCA
>DKNL01000136.1 GCA_002474325.1 Opitutales bacterium UBA7389 | reverse complement strand
TTGATTCATTCCAAAGCAGCCCCACAGAAAAAGGAGGGCGGAAAGCCCAAACAGGGCCGCTTCCCGTTTACTCGCCCTGTAGAAAACCGAACCGGAAGAGTTCTCGATGTAGGAAAAAGAATTTCTCATATCCTACTCCATATCCTGGCAATCGCTTGGCAAATACGCGCTACCCACCAGTTCAGGGAACGGAGAGCAGGAGGGCTTGCATGGGGTGTTGCTTGGGTCAATTCTTTTCGATTGGGACTCGCTTGGGCCATCATCGGCTTATAACTAAAAGCCATGCGATTTCCGCAATTCAATCAAGCAGCAATCGATTAAATGGCAGATTTTTGGGGATTTTGCCTCTCCCTCGACAAATTCGATGAATCGCCTAAGGGGCGCAGAGCGCTGCGAATGGGAGGAATCTAGCCAAAAGCGGGAAGAAACATCCTACGTCTAAAGCTTTAGCCAAGTGCAAAGAGGTACTTGAAGAAACCGGGCTTTTGGCTCGAGCGTCTGCCTTATACGAAATGCTAGAGAATGGCAACGCCCGTCGCACAGGGTCTAGTTCAAAAGAAATCGACGGCTACAATATTCTTAGTATCGAAAAATCAATTGCAGAAATCTGCTCGTATCTAATCGCGCCAAAACTGCGGCCTTTCCCAATGGCATCAGCTAGTTATCCATTGTTCCTCGTACTTGTCTCTTCATGGCTCTGGCTACTGTTAGCGGAACGCTCTCCACCATTTTGTCATCGATAAAAAGAGCAATCTCGTGGCGTCCGAACTCGTCAATTTTAAGTTTATTTAAGTTAAGAACGAAATTCGCTGCCACCGAACCATTATCCGCCGGCGGCTTAACATTGAATCGAGCCTTCAACTCAGGGATCAATAAGACACCCTTTTTATTGCGAAGGGCTATCCTCAGTTGATGGGCGCCAGCTTCATCGAAAGCAAAACGCAACCTTGTAACAATAGAACAACGATCCCTCAAAACCGGTAATTTCGGGGCCACGATGCCCTCAAATACTCCCAATATATTGAGTCGCCCCTGATAGTCAGTCGCAGCATCGCAGATAGCTAGCAATTCCACCTTCATCTCAGGTCAGGCCACGTAGAAAGAGGGCAGCGTCACTAACGCAATCCGACAGGGTTATCCAGAATCTCTTTCAATACGATCGCCCGGCGGATTGAAGTGGTGTCATCGAGTCCATCCAATATAGAATTATTAGTTCTCCAAGCCAATCGCCTCTCCAGATCTTTCGAGCGATTCCTGACCGACGCCTCCTTCCCCGCGATCTCAGCCTTCTTGGTCAATTCGCGAGCCTGCTTCAATTTCTCTTCTATCTTCCGCCGCTCCTCCTCATATGGATCAGGAGCGACGAAAATCATTGGTTCCGACTCGGGAAAGGACTCCGCCTTTTGCTCGAAGACGGGTTCCTGAAATGGACTAGGCGGAAATGGCGCAGGGTCCGGCTCGAAAACCGGTTCGGGTTCGCGCGGAGGCCCTTCTGGCAAAGGAGCTCTCCCGCCGCCTTGGCGATCAAGGATCTTGCGGCGAATCTCCTCTTGGATTTTGCGAGCCCGTTCCGATGTATCCGGACTTGGGCCTTCCTCCCCCCCTTTGCTCTTCGCTCTACTCGCTCCTATGAAATAGAGCAGCGCGATAATGATGGGGACAAGTTTATCGAGGTTATCCAAAAACCAGTAATCCATTATCTATACGAGCTAGCCATCCCGCCTAGTATTACCTTCGTCATCCTGAAGCGGATCAGCAATCGAATCTCTCATTCGCGTATCGGACTCGATATTCTTCATCTTGTAATAATCCATGATACCCAAATTGCCGCTGCGAAAGGCTTCCGCCATGGCAAGGGGCACTTGAGCTTCCGCTTCCACTACCTTCGCTCTCATTTCCTCAACTCGAGCCTTCATCTCCTGTTCGGATGCCACTGCAGCCGCCCTTCGGATTTCCGCCTGTGCCTGAGCCATATTCTTGTTAGCTTCCGCCTGGGCCTCTTGCAACGAGGCCCCCACATTGGCCCCGACATCGACATCCGCGATGTCGATCGAGAGAATTTCAAAGGCCGTCCCCACGTCCAGTCCTCGATCCAAAACCACTCGAGAAATAGAGTCCGGGGACTCCAGGACGACCTTGTAGGAATCCGCTGAACCTATTGTGGTTACGATGCCTTCCCCCACACGAGCGACGATCGTTTCCTCCTTCGCGCCACCAACGAATCGCTCCAAATTTGTTCGCACAGTCACCCGTGCCTTCGCTTTAACTTGAATTCCGTCCTTAGCTACACCATCGATCGATTTCTTCGCCAGCTCTTGGCTGGGGCAATCAATTACTTTTGGATCGACAGACGTGCGAACCGCCTCGACCACGGACTTGCCCGAACCTTTAGTCGCCAGGTCAATCGCACAGGCCCGCTCGAAATCCAGACTGATTCCCGCTTTCATGGCGGCAATGATCGCCTGTACCGTGGGGATTAAATTCCCCCCAGCTAAAAAATGGGCTTCCAACTCGTCCGTCGTTAAATCCACCCCTGCCTTTACCGCCGTAATACGGGCATCAACCACCAAACTATAGGGCACCCCCCGCAACTTCATGGCAATTATATTCAGGAATCCTACCGGGGCCCGGGCCAACAATGCCTTCAACCAAGTATTGAAGAATGAAATAAAGACGAACCCGATCACCATCAAAACCAGGCCGATAGCAATCACCAGGATTAGTGGGGCGTTGTTCAAAAATGCCAAAGAATTGGGCAGTGTCATAATTATAGTGCAGTTTTAGTTATATTTTGGATACGAGTATTCTGAAATTATCTCGGCCAGTCACTCTGACCTCGGTATTTTTTTCGATAAAGCCTGATTTCGAGAAAGCTTCCAGTTTTTTTCCGTTTACCATAACGGTACCAGTTGGACACATAGTTGTGACAGTTGTACAAATTTGGCCTACGATCTCATCAGCAGCTAGGGAATATCCGGTTTTGGCCTTAACCGAATCCCTAAGAAACAGACTGGATCCCATTCGCGTATTCGGCAGCACTTTGAATTCAAGGTAAAATGCAGCGATCAACAGAAGAACCGCGAAGATGGCTGCTATGAACGCCCCTTGAGCACCAAACTCCGAATACGCTTGCACGACACCACCGATTATCACCAGCCCACCAATAGCCCCAACGATTCCGCCGGGAAGAAATACTTCAGCGGCGATAAATAGGACGCCGACGACAAAGAAAATCACAATTGTAGTCATGTTCTCACCTCTTCCACGTGAAAGCCAAAGACATCGGATCTCAACACACGAACTCTGGCCCCTTTTTTTATCATCCCCACGTCCGTTTTTGCTTCGTAGCGCTTTCCACCTATCTCGACTTCTCCTGTAGGGAACAGATCTGTCACCGTCAGCCCTTCCATGCCGATTCCCGGATTTGGCGTGCCGTCGGGCATATTTAGCTGGCTTGTCCCGCTAACCGATTCTGCCAGAGTCATTCGGTCCCAAAAGACGGTTTTCGGCAGAAAGCGGGCCAGCAGAGCAAAAAGAATTGCGGCGAGAATCACGCCGCCGGCCAAGTTGTACATCGGCCTCAGGAAAAGATCGAAAGTGAACTCGAAATCGTGTGCTTCTTTGGGCCAAATATCCACCATGCCCCAAAGCAATCCGAGGACCATCATAACCAAACCAGGCAAAGCCAGGAAAATAAGGCCCGGGAAAAACACGAGCTCCAAGAATACCATGGCTGTGCCTAAGGCGAAAACGATTAGCCCCTCGTATCCGGAAAGCCCCGCAACATGATGCCCAAAATTGACTAATGCTATCATGGCAATTCCCGCGATTCCGAACACCCCAAAACCCGGAGTCTTGAATTCGACCAATAGGGCGAGGATGCCAAGCCCCAAAAGCACCGGACTCCAGTTCATCAGATGGCCGGCCAAGTTCAATGACCAGGTCGCCTCGAAATCGTATCTAACTACCGTCTGTCCATCGGCGACCGCCGCAATCAATGAATCTATGTCATCATAAATTCCCGATCCCAAAAGGGGCTGCGGAGGATCGCCATAAATCTCATGAGCCCTCCGGGCATTGAGGTTAAGCAGTTTACCCTCTTTGGAAAGCGTCTTTCCATCGATTACCAGTTCAATGTCAGGATCGATCATCGCCTCCATCACTTGGCTGCGATACCGGTATTCGCCCGTGTAAGCATCGACCTTAGCGGTCAGAAAGGCATTGATCTTCCGCTTCATCGAATCATCAACGTTCTGCCCAGTTCCCGTCACAACCTCAGAACTCCCCATCGTCGCTCGAGGCATAAAGTAGATATCCTTGGTTACCGAAGCGATAATCGCTCCCGCCGAAATCGCTTCTTCATTGATAAAAGTGGCGGTATTCCCATCGAAGCGATCAATGACCTTCATTATCTCGGTGGTTGAGTTGAGTTCCCCACCCGGCGTATCCATCTCAAATAGAACGAGGTCCACATCCTTTTCTATCGCATCCTTAATACCCGAGCGAATCGCAAAGAGCAACGGTCTACCAATTGCTCCATCAATCGGTATGATGTAAACAACGAATACGTCCGTATCCGTTTGTGAACCAACATCTTCGACGACGAAATCTGAAGGCCCTTCAGCCGCTCCATCACCAGAAACGGCTTTCTCCTCCCCCGTCTCAGCCAGCAATCCACAACCCGATCCCAAGATCAGCATTGTCCCCAAAGTTATTAATAGGCATCTCATTTCAAGGGTCGACAAAATTGTGCCCGAGCAATTTGCAAAAAGCAAGGCCAGGAGAATAGGCAAGCAATTGATTAGTGGGCATTTGTTGCTCAAGGTGAGCAGGCAAGCGTAATCGAAGATTAAAAGTTACTGTATTCGCAAGATTCGCGTCGCAATATCGAAGCATTCCCTCTTTATCAGGTCATCGAAAATGGACGAAATTGAATATCTCGGTTCGCGAATCCTCAGGTGGCAAGTGGGAGCCTCTACCTTCCTAGCCTGGCCTGAGGCGGGCGCCCGACTGATGAACTGGAATATCACTTATCCCGATGGCACATTTCGTGACATCATTACCTGGCCAGAGCTAAATGACGCCAGCGAGGTCATCAAGGCCCGTGGAGGCAACCCCATTCTCTTCCCTTTCTCAGCCCGCACCTTTGACCAAGGAAACATCAATTATTGGCGCGATCCCATAGGCAAGCAACGCCCCATGCCTATGCACGGCATAGCCCGCCAAAGTCCTTTTGAAATCACTCGGGCCGACGAAACTGGCTTCGCCGCTCGAATGATTCCCGACAGCAACGCCCACGAAGCCTATCCCTTCCAATACGATTTCGAGGTCATCTACCGATTCGAAAGTAAGGCCTTCACAGTGGAACTGAGGCTAAAAAACAATGATAAAGTCTCAATCCCCTGGTCCGCAGGCAATCATTTCTACTTTAACCTCCCCTGGGTGGACGGGACAGAGCGTCGGGATTACACCATAAGCATTCCCGCCAGCAAAGCCTGTAAGCATGCCGCGGATGGAAGACTACTTCCCGTCGATAGCTTCAAGCAAACCTATTCTGTGGCCAATCCTGAACTCGTAGACCGAATCCATTATGAACTTAC
>DKNL01000283.1 GCA_002474325.1 Opitutales bacterium UBA7389 | reverse complement strand
GCAACACTATCCAAGCTATCCTCGATCCAAAATAAGAATCGGCCTCTATTTCATGAAGAATGTTAACTTCAATTTCTCCAAGTCCCTTTCTCGAAGGAAATTCCTCAAAGGGGCGGGAGCCGCCATGGCCTTGCCCATGCTAGAGGCGATGACTCCCGCTTTCGCCGCCCCTGCCGCTGCTGCCCAAACGCCTCGTCGCTTCGTTAGCGTCAGTCTAGCTCTAGGTCTGCATGCCCCCAATCTGGATCCTGTCGAATCAGGCCGCAACTACACCCCCTCGCTTTACCTTTCCCAGATCAAGGATCTCCTTGGAGACCTCACTATCGTAACCGGATCCTCCCATCCTCAAGTTAGCGGTGGCCACAAGGCGTCAGGAAGCATTCTTACAGGAGCCCCCTACTCACGAAACGCAGTATTCAAAAACACTATCTCCATTGATCAGTACTTGGCCAAGCATCTCGGTCATCATACCCGTTTTCCATCGCTTGTCCTAAGCATTACCGGCAACAATAGTCCCTCCTACACAGAAACGGGCAGCATGATTCCAGCGGAGCATTCTCCTTACAAAGTTTTCAACAAGCTCTTCCTTGCGGATTCGCCAAAAGAACAGGCTAAGCAGGTCCAACGATTACAGGAAGGACGCAGCATAATGGACATCGTCGCTGATGACGCCAAGTCCTTGAAAAAATCTCTCGGCGCCGGCGATCAGGAGAAGATGGAGCAGTACTTCGGCGCTGTGCGCAATTTCGAAAAACGTTTGGGAGCATCCGAAAGTTGGGCCCAAAAACCCAAACCGAAAGTGGTTGCTCAACCCCCTGTCGATATTTCCGACAATAACGAAGTCATTCGCAAAAAGCAGCTTATGCTGGATATCATGCATCTGGCCCTACAAACGGACTCCACACGCTTTATCACTTTGCACATTGACGGAGGAGGAGGCACCATTCCTCTCAAGGGCATCAATGAAGGCTATCATAGCCTAAGCCACCATGGCCTCGATGAAGATAAAATCGAGCAGCTCACTCGCGTAGAGACCGAAATAATGAGATCCTGGGGTGGCTTCGTGCGTTCCCTCAAGGAGACAAAAGAATCCAATTCGTCTCTCCTGGAAAAAACCAATGTACTGCTTACATCCAATCTCGGCAATGCGAGTTCTCACGACAACAAGAATATGCCAGTGCTTTTCGCCGGTGGAGGTTTTCGCCATGGCCAGCATATCGCATTCAACAAGGAAAACAATTACCCGCTTCCGAATCTATTCTTGAGCGCCTTGCAACGCCAAGGCCTGGAAGTCGACAAGTTCGCTACCAGCACCGGAACAATGACAGGATTAGAGATGGTCTAACCTGTAACAGCTTTAAGGATACTAACATTCGCCAATCAAAAATCGTCGCGCCCCATGAGTGATATTACGCTAAATATAAACGGAGAGAAACACACCCTAGCCGTTACCTCCGACATGCCGTTGCTTTGGGCATTGAGAGACAAATTAAACATGACCGGGACCAAGTATTCCTGTGGAATCGGTCAATGCGGCACCTGTACTGTTCTGATAAACGGTATGCCGATGCGCTCCTGCGTCACTCCCGCGGCTAGCATCGCCGGGATGGAAGTCACCACCATCGAAGGGCTCAGCGAAGATGGCGAACACCCGGTGCAAAAAGCTTGGCAGAAGGTGGACGTTCCCCAATGCGGCTATTGTCAAGGCGGTCAAATCTTGACCGCAGCTTCCCTCATCGAGCGGAACGCCAATCCCACCGACGCTGATATCGATGCAGCCCATTCAGGAAACATCTGCCGATGCGGCACCTATCACCGAATTCGAAAAGCCGTCAAGCTGGCCGCTGAAATCAAGAAAGTAGACGCTTAAGATGAAAACTAAATTACCTGTGAATCGTCGCGCTTTCCTAAAAGTGTCCGCCCTCGCCTCCGGGGCTCTCTTAATCGGTGTCGGTTATCGCGAGACCGTTCGAGCCGCTCACCATGGCAAGAAAGCGAAGACCTGGGCCCCTAATTTATATGTCCGGATTGATCCCGATGGCAAAATCACCATCATCAGTAAAAACCCAGAAGCCGGCCAAGGCATCAAAACCGCCATGCCTATGGTTGTGGCGGAATGCCTCGAGGTTGACTGGTCAGACGTTCACGTCGAGCAAGCACCGCTTGACGACCGCTACGGTCGCCAAGTTGCAGGCGGCAGTCGCGGTACGCCAGACGGATGGAACGATCTTCGGATTGCTGGTACCGGAGCCTTGGCCATGCTAAAGAATGCGGCCGCTGAAGAATGGGGCGTTCCCGCCAGAGAATGCGAACCCAATATGAATGCTTCGATCGTCCATATAAAGTCGGGTCGATCGTTAGGCTATGGCGAACTGGCCCCACTGGCCGCCAAGCAATCCGCACCCGATGCGGATTCCCTAAAGCTCAAGAGCCGGCCGAAAGACTTCAAGCTTCTTGGAAAGCGTATCCCTGGAGTGGACAACAAGAAGATTTTCAGCGGTTCGCTAATCTATGGGTGCGATACGCGTCTTGACGGAATGGTCTACGCCGTCTTCCAAAAGTGCCCATCTTTTGGAGGCAAGGTCCGTCGAGCCAATGTTGAGCAAATCAAGAGTTTCCCTGGCGTCGTTGACGCCTTCGTTGTTGAGGGTACCGACGATCTGAAAGGTCTGATGCCGGGCGTAGCGATTGTTGCAGAGACCTGGTGGGATGCCCAATCCGCAAGAAAGCAACTGCGGGTTGACTGGGAGACAATACAGTCAGACTCTACGATCGGCTACCAGCAACAGGCGGAAGCCTTGAGCAAAGAAAAGGGCCAAACCATAGCCGAAGCGGGCAACATCGACAAGGCATTCGACCAGGCCCACAAAGTTCTCGAGGCCCAGTACTACTATCCTTTCGTATCCCATGCGAACATGGAGCCCCAGAACTGCACGGCCTATCTACAGCCCTCTGGAAAAATGGAGCTTTGGGCCCCATCCCAGAACCCAAAGGCGGGTCGATCGCTAATCTCAAGCACGCTCAACATCCCCGAAAATCAAATCCACGTAAACCTTACAAGGATGGGGGGAGGCTTTGGCCGCCGCCTAACCTCGGATTTCATGGTCGAAGCTGCCTGGATCGCGAGCAAGATCGATCGCCCCGTCCAACTTCAATGGACAAGGGAAGACGATATGCAG
>DKNL01000104.1 GCA_002474325.1 Opitutales bacterium UBA7389 | reverse complement strand
TGGAGCAATCCTTCCAGGCCCGATTCTATCGATTCGATCGCGACCTACGACGGGTCACCGATTTCTCCAGCCTCGATTTTCAAGGCGAGCAAAGCAATATGATCGCTTCTCTGAATCAGCTTGGTGATCGATATCAAGGACTGCCTCTCGCGGGTGTCGCCCTCTTCTCTGACGGTATCGCAACCGACAAGGGAATGCTGGAAGATCTGAATACGAACGCCCTCCCGCCTATCTACCCGGTGGTCATCGGGAACCAAGACCCCTTGCCCGACATTTCCATCGATCGCGTGGAGCTCCGGCAAACGGCTTTCGACGACGCTCCAATCTCACTTAAAACGGTAGTCTCATCCTCGGCCCTGCCAGCCCAAAACATCGATGTCTCCATCGAAGCGATCGATACGAGGAATGCTTTGTCCAAATCACTCGAAGATCGGGATTTGCCGGCTTCGCAATCCGCTCGCTCCAAAGCATCAGGATCAAACCACGCGCTGAGCTTCGATTGGAGGCCTATCCGTACCGGCATACAGTTCTATCGTGTAAACGCCAACGCTTCGTCTGCTAGCGAAGAAGCCACGCAGGCCAACAATAAGCGAATCGTGATGGTGGATGGCGGGCAAGAAGCCTTCCGCATTCTCTACGTCACCGGGCGGCCAAATTGGGAATACAAGTTTTTGAACCGGGCCCTCTATAACGATACCCAGCTGCAGGTGTCCGGATTGATAAGGGTTGCCCGACGGGAACCTAAATTCGAATTCAAAGGGCGGGTCGGCGAATCGAGTAACCCGCTGTATCGCGGATTCGACCGCACTGACACGGAAGAAACGGAGGACTACGACCAGCCCGTGCTTATTCGAGTCAACACTCGCGACGAGAAGGAGCTCAGCGACGGATTCCCCAGCACCGAGGAAGAGCTTTTTGAATACGACGCCATCATAATCGACGACCTCGAAGCCGACTTTTTCACTTTCAATCAGCAAACCTTGATTCGCCAGTTCGTGGCCCAGAGAGGAGGAGGTCTATTGGCCCTTGGCGGAGCAGACTCTTTGGATCATGGCGGATACGAAAACACGCCAATAGCTGCCACCCTGCCAGTCTACCTCGACCAGTCCTTTACTCGGGCGTCCAGCGAAAATCTCTCTTGGCACCTGACCCGCGAGGGATGGGTAGAACCGTGGACCCGGGTCCGGCCTGTAGAAACCGACGAGCGAGCTCGACTGGATACCATGCCTCCGTTCCGAGTGCTTAATACCATTCCAAAAATCAAACCGGGTGCTCGCGTTCTCGCGGAAGTGGAAAACGCTCTGGGAGATCGCTACCCCAGTCTAGTCGCCCACAACTTTGGAGCAGGCAAGGTCGCTTGCGTAGCTATCGGGGATCTTTGGCGTTGGGGACTGAGAGGCGAGGCCGAACATGAAGATCTGTCCCGCCTTTGGCGCCAAATCGCTCGTTGGCTCGTCACCGATGCGCCGAACCTTGTCGAGATTGAAGCCCGGGATTCCGCCGATGGGACCGAACTTATAATCGAGGCTCGAGAAGAGGACTACAAACCACTGGAAATTGGCCAGGCTCGCGTAACCATCAAGCGCGTTGATCTTTCGGAAGCGGATCTTGCTTCCCACAAGGGTTTCACCGAAGTCGACCTCTTCGCAGAACCTTTATCCGATGCTCCCGGACGTTTCACCGCTAATTTCTCTTCCCAAGACGCCGGCGCCTATATCGCCAGAGTCGAAGTCCATGGCCCAAAGGGCGAAGTAATTGGAATTGCGGAAACCGGATGGGTAAATGAACCGCTGGCTAGAGAGTTCCGCTCGCTTTCTCCAGATCAGCAATTGCTCGAACAAATCGCCGAGAAAACAGGTGGATCCGTCCTAGAAATATCCGCCCTAGGTGAGCTGGAATCCATAATCTCCAAACAAAAGGCTCCAGTCACTGAACTTTGGTCCTACCCACTGTGGCACAATACTTGGCTCTTTCTAGCCGCTTTGTGCTGCTTCCTCGCCGAGTGGGGCCTTCGAAGAAAGCGAGGTCTGGCGTGAATAGGAGTTTTCTTTTGTCGTTAAGAGTGGCATTCATGATCGCGAGCGTCTCTGGAGGGCTATTGTATTCGCTAGTCTCCGGGGAGGCGGAAACCGAATCATTCTTTGAGCACGAAACGCTGGTAATTGTTGGCACCCCAGGCGAAGAACAATTCGAGAAAGGCTTTCAAGCCGCTGCTGAAGCGTGGGAAAAAGCCGCTGCTTCGACACGAGCACGTCTAAAGATTGTTGGCCTCGCGGAATCCGAGGAAGAAGATGATCTAACCCAAATCGAATCGTGGATAGCCAATCTTAATCCGAAATCCTCGACCCCCGCTTGGATCATTTACATCGGGCACGGGACTCACACGCAAAAGAACACGCTCCTAAACCTAAGAGGACCCGATCTGAGTGCCGCGTCTTTGGCCACCCAACTCGACCCCTTAGAACGAACCTTAATTTTCATCCATGGAGGCTCTGCCTCAGCTCCATTCATCAATCAATTATCAAAACCCAACCGTATCCTAATTACCGCTACCCAGAGCGGCGATGAACTCAACTACGCGCGTTTTGGCGAACGATTTGCCAATGTGATCGAATCGAGAACAGGTGACTCGAATCAAGATGGGCAGGTATCCCTGCTGGAAGCCTTCGTCGCAACGAGTCGATCTGTAGAAGCGTTCTATCAAGATTCCAATCGCCTCGCATCTGAACATGCGCTGATAGATGACAATGGGGACGCGGTAGGCACGCCATCCGATTGGTTTCGGGGGGAGCGGCTAGTTAAGCAGCCGGAAGGTGACCGAATTCCGGACGGATTTCGATCCCGCCAAATCGCGTTTGTCCCATCGCTCCAAGAGAAAATGCTCACACCCGAGCAGCGATTTGCCCGCGACCAACTCGAAGCGAAATTGGAATCGCTTCGCGGTCGCAAATCCGATCTCGACGAAGATCGCTACTACGAGCAACTCGAAGCCATCCTACTAAAGCTGGGCTTAATCTATCTAGGAGACACGCACGACTCTTAAACTTGAATCCAATCTGTCTAACGGGCAGGACTAATCCCCTTTCAATGCCAGATTGATCAAATGCTCCTCTTCCTCCTCTAAATCGAGCGAAAGCGCCGCTTCCTTTCCTCGATCGCTCATCTTTCGCCAAGTCTTCCTGAGAATGGAAACCATTTTCACCTCCAAGGTCTTCCGGCGAAACTCGGCGAACTGGCTCTCCAAAAATACTAGGCACAACGCATCTTCCATCGCTTGAGCCTCATTATTGTGTTTCAAGTCCATCTTCAGATTGATCGCCCGGACCCTTTCGATCTTATCCGAATCGTATTCCTCGGATTCTAGAACTTTGGCCACCTTCTCAGCGTGGAATCGCTTTAGGTCCGACCGCCACTTCAAGTACCCGGCTCGACCCTCCGGATAGTCGGAGCGAGGCGATTGCCACCGGCATATGTGCTGCCCTCGAGCAGCTAAAAGAAGAGCCTCGGACGCCTCCGGAAATAAAGACATGACTTTGGCGAACAGCAAACGGCTAAAATGCAACTCATAGCCTATTGATTCATCACCTAGGGAGACCCTTTTGGGATCCTCGTTATTAAGAGAATCGATACGCCAAATCGCTTTCAAGAATCGATCGCCATCCGTCACCCGCCCCGATGCTAGGAGCACATTTTCTCTATCTAACCCTGAATTCATCGGAAAAAAGCTTACCTTCAAGAATTCTCTGAAATCAACTCGAGACCGTATCGTTCCCCAATTCGAATCCAGGGATTGAACTCTCTTTAAGGCTTTCCGCTAGGACTAGCTCAACCCTTCAATATCCGATTTTTTCTTTCCATTCTAGCTCCATTATTAACAATCTTTTAACATTTATACCTATACCTCGAATCCTTATCTTTTTTCTTGTTCTAGCCATTCTGATCCCCGCCTAATCGAAGGACGGTCGGCTCATGCAAGGGCCAATAGTCGGTTCCATCGAATCTGATAAGATTACCCTCTGAGCTCGCGCTTCCGGCGAAAGCGCAGTTAATATACGTTATAGCTCAAATCCAAATTTCCTGACTGCTCAACTTACGTCGCCAGTCTTCACCCCTGCCGAAGCGGTAGCCAAAATAGAAGCGAGAACGGCGTCCGCGCTATAAGCCATGAATAAAGAATTTCTCTCACAACTAGAAGAAACACCACACACTGTAGGTGTCCGATGCCTTAAAGCCGTGATTGAAGACAGACTTCATACGTCTACCAAGCACTCGAGTTGGTGATTGCCAAAGCCCTGGGAGTTACGCAAATACCGGGGGCGTTATGCGTTCCGCATCCAAACTCGGTCTCTCATTCACCTTACTATGCGTCTTGGCGATCACCTCTGCTTGCAATCAAGACACTCGATCCAAGTCCGACTCCCAGGGCGGGCTCCCCATTCTTAGCTTTGGTCACGCCGAGGTTGCCGTGGAGTTTGCCATTGATCCCGCCACACAAGCCAAGGGACTTATGTATCGAAACAGTTTGCCCGAGAATCAAGGGATGCTATTCGTATTCGACCGCCCCAAGCAAATGTCGTTCTGGATGCGGAATACCCACATCCCTCTCGACATCGGCTACTTCACCGCCGATGGCATTCTGCGAGAGATCTATCCCCTCTATCCGCACGACGAGACATCCAGAAGATCGATACGCTCCGACTTGCTATTCGCCCTAGAGGTCAATCAAGGCTGGTACAAGAAATACGGAGTTAAACCAGGCGACAAATTCGATCCCAGCGACTTTATAGATTAGCGAGCTTCCCTAGGACTAAATTGGGAAAGGCCTCGACTACTTCAAAACGTGAAGCCGATTTGGCTCGGACCTCGAAAACCCCTCGCTCTTATGTGACAAGACCGACTTCCGCATCCCAACACAATCACGCCTATCTCAAATTTTCTTCGCCATTTCCATAGCCGGTCTCCTACTATTAAGCAACAGTTATGAAAAAACGTCCCGCCATCTGCCTCATCTTGTGTATAGCGATCTCAGGCCTAACCGTCCAGTCGGCCGACAAGCCGAATTTCATCGTTCTATTTGCCGACGACATGGGCTACAGTGACCTCAGCAGCTACGGGCATCCCACAACCCGCACGCCGCACCTCGATCGCATGGCTACAGAAGGAGTCCGTCTGACATCGTTTTATTGTGGAGCCCCCGTCTGTAGCCCTTCTAGAGCTGCCCTGCTTACCGGACGCTATCCAATACATGCCGGAATGCCTCGTAATACCGGACCCGGTTCCGATGTTCATCTTCCGAAAGATCAAACATTGATTCCTCAACTTCTGAAACCCGTCGGATACGAAACTATGGCGGTCGGGAAATGGCATCTTGGGCATCAAAATGACGATGTCATGCCTACCGGACGCGGCTTCGACGATTTTTTCGGACTCCCTTACTCCAACGATATGATCAAGCCCTGGGTGCAAACCGATCGCCCCATGTATCTCTACAAGGGCACTGCCAAGCTGGAGGAAGTCGGCCACGATCAACACTACTTGACCGTTCGCTACACAGAAGCCGCCATCAGCTTCATTCAGAATAGTGCAAAAAACCGAAAGCCCTTCTTCCTTTATCTAGCCTATTCCATGCCTCATTTACCCGTAATGACTATGCATGAGAGGTCGGGTCGATCCGCAGGTGGCCATTATGGCGATGTAATTGAAACCATCGACTGGAGCGCTGGACGCATTTTGCAAAAGCTCGACGAGCTAGGCATCGACAAAAATACGTTGGTCGTCTTCACCAGTGACAACGGTCCATGGCACAATCTTCCGGATCGCATGCTGCAGGCCGGGAACGAACGATGGCATACGGGGAGTGTCGGTCTTCTGAGGGGATCGAAAGGAAGCACTTATGAAGGCGGTCTTCGTGTTCCTGGAATCTTCCGTTGGCCTAGTGTCATCCCTAAAGGACGCGTATCCTCGGAAATGGCGTCGACGATAGACTTACTCCCCACTATCGTGGCCGCTGCCGGCACCAACGTACGCAATAAAATCGACGGATACGATATCCTCCCATTCTTGAAAGGGGAAAGTGCGTCGCCGAGATACGAATACTATTTTTCTCAAAGCGACTTCTTCGAAGCGGTCCGCCAAGGACCCTGGAAGTACCGATTGAGAACGAGTGCCGATGAAGCCGAACTCTATCATGTCGACCGCGATCCATCGGAAATGTACAACGTCATCGATCGCTATCCTGATATCGCCCAAAATCTCGATAAGGCTCTTCGCACCAAAGCCAAACTCATTGGAGCGAAACTGCGAGACCAATGAGAATAGTTAATTTAAACAACGCTCACCTGTTTTGCGGGGTCGCTAGATCCCAGCAAACTCGGCGATGATCCTCGCTTTGCGTGAGCACGTTTGAGAAATTTAAGAAAATCTTGTAACTACTTACCGATCGAGCCCTGCCAACTCGTAATTGTAGGATGATCCTTGTCCCGACACCGTTAGAGATCTAGTCCCGCGATTACGGGGCGAGGTTAATCATCAACCCGAACCTCCACAATGACTCGAATTCCACTTTTCCTGCTCACCCTGATTTCTACAACTTTCTTTTTCGCCTTTCCGACAGTTAGCGTCAACAGCGAGAAGAGAATTGCGAGATAGCAGTCATTGGTTGGGGTAGTAGTATCTCGTCGCTTCTTTCAGGGCAGCTAAATCAGGTTAGAAAAGAAACGCTCGATTAATAATCACAAAAACCGAGCAATTCCGATCCAAAGACCTGACTCGAACCAAAATCCGACTCACTTTAGATTGCCCCCAATCTCAAGTTTATTCCTTATATTGGCGTTGTGATCGCGCTTACGCTCTACTTGTTACTGGCCTTGGGCATCTCCTTTCTCTGCTCGATTCTTGAAGCGACTCTGCTTTCGATGCCTCCTTCCTTCGTTCGGCAGGTCGAACGAAGCGGTCAGCGCTACGGAAAGCGACTCGATCAACTAAAACGCAACGTCGACCAGTCTTTGACCGCGATTCTCACCTTGAACACTATTGCCCACACCATAGGGGCAGCCGGAGTCGGATCGCAAGCGGTGGCAGTATTCGGCGAAGCGTACTTCGGCTTAATCTCCGCAATACTGACGCTCCTAATTCTTTTACTGTCGGAGATCATACCGAAAACATTGGGGGCCCAATACTGGCGATCGCTGGCGAAGTTCACAACCTACTCCTGCCATGCCATCGTCATCGGAACCTACCCGCTTGTCGCTATCACCAAACGGATAACCGCGTTCATCCAACCCAAAGGGGAAACCGAGAATCAGGTCAGCCGGGATGAGATCGTCACCCTCGCTCAAATCGGCAGTAGCGAGGGGGTTCTCGCTGAAAACGAATCACGCATGATCCGCAGTCTGCTTCGCTTTCGCGAGCTTCGTGTGGGGGACATCATGACACCAAGAACTGTTATAAGCAGCCTTTCCGAAGATGCTACTTGCGAGCAAGCTATCAACGATGGATCACTTGCCCGGTTTACGCGAATTCCCCTGTATCAGGATTCTAAAGATAATATTACAGGGTACGTATTGCGTATCGATTTGATGCAGGAAATTGCCAAGGGGGTTCCGGAAACAAAAGCGGGACAGCTTAAGCGGCCGATAAGCGCCGTCTTAGAATTCGACACGCTATCCAAACTATTCGATGAATTGTACGTCAACCACGAGCACATCGCTATCGTTATCGACGAATATGGCGGAACCAGAGGACTGATTACTTTGGAAGATGCTATCGAAACCTTGCTGGGACTAGAAATCATCGATGAGTCAGACGTTCACATCGACATGCGAGAACTCGCTCGCAAGCGTTGGGAAGACCGAGCGTGGGCCGTGGGTATTGTACCGGATGGAAAAGCGATCGAGGCTGAAGAAACCCCTGATCAATAATGGCAGAGAAGCCCGAAGATTCCTATCCGCTCAAGCGATTCATTTTAATAATCGCCATCCCGTTCGCAGTCACGGCCATAATCATCGCTGTCATTCAATTCGTACTGACCGTCTGGTTTAACAAGGAAAACGTCCGACCAAGCCCGTTCGAGGAAAGCAGCGAATCGACGGCCGCATCGATTTCGAGAACGCCTAATCAATTCAATTAAGCATCCAATAAGCCGAAGGTATCGGATGCTTAGGATTAAGGGCAGGATAGCTATACAGATAATTTAGCACTAGTGGGGTAAAACCGCCCTAGACCTACTATAACCACTCGCTATCACCCAGTCCACATCGAAATTCGTCGATCACCGAGAATTTGGAAACCTCAATTCTAAGCTTTCCATTACGCTAGTCCCTTCTATTTCACGGAAATGCTTTGCCTCCGTTAGCCGGTCGCGCCTTTTCTCAACCTCAAATAGCGCCTCAGACATGAAACCCATCGTTCAAATATCGCTCGACATCGTAGAAATTCCCGAGGCTCTCGAGACAGCAGAGATGGCTTTGAGAGCCGGAGTCAATTGGCTGGAGGCGGGCACGCCATTGATCATCGCCGAAGGCATGAACGGAGTTCGAGAGATTCGTAACCGATTTCCCGATACCCCAATAGTCGCCGATTTGAAGACCATGGATGGCGGCTGGCTTGAGGCCGAACTCATGGCCAAAGCGGGCGCTACCCAGGTCGTAGTCATGTCCCAAGCCCACGAAGAAACCATTCGCTGCGTTGTTCAAGCCGGCAAGGATCTGGGTATCGAGGTCATGGGCGACAATCTAGCTAGCGAGAATATGGTCGATGGCGCTAAACGCCTAGCGAACTTAGGCTGCGACTACGTGATACATCACATCGGCTACGATGAGCGTCGAGGCATCGCCGCTCGTGGCGAACGCATGCCGAATCCATTGGACGAACTCAAAACGATTGTGGAAGCCGTGCCCGTGCCCGTTCAAGCGGTAGGTGGATTGAGCATAGAGCAAGCCGTGAAAACACCTAAGTACGGAGCGCCTCTAGTCGTTCTCGGCGCGCCGCTGACAATCGATGCCGACGCTTTCAAAACCGCCAGTGGCAATCTGGAAGAGTCCTTAAAACTCATTTGCGACGAAGTTCATGGCTTCGGTGACGTACCTGTAAACACCGGCTGATAAATTTACCGGGCCGACTCTCAATCCGGTAATGCGAACGCGACGTAAAGGCCTTCTATAGGGGCTTCCATTTCAGGCGTTAAGCCCATCTGGGCGGAAGCGCAAAAGAGCAGATACTGCCTCCCATCAACTTCGTACACGGCTGGTATCCCTTCCATGGCTACGCCGACTTCTGCTTCCCAGACAGTTGATCCTTTCTGCGAATCCAGGGCTCGAACAACGCCGTCCCGGCATCCAATGAAGATCAATCCACTCGCGGTAACGACGGGTGCCATCTTTTGGAATGTTGACCCCGTATTGCGGATCCCCTTTGCCGCTAGTTCGGGAGCATCGCCGATGGGCCTTTGCCACTCTATTTCGCCCGAGTTCAAGTCATAAGCCGTCAAGGTAGTCCATGGCGGGCTGATGATCAGCAATCCATTGCTCGCCCTGACCAATCCGAATCCACTAGTGAAGCGAGTGCTGCTCTCGAGCTGCGGATCCTGATCTCCAACGATTCGAGGAAAAGTGGCGGGATTCTTGAGGAACTCTATCAGAAGACGAGTATCGGCTTCGGCGATTGCGGGAAATCCAGGCATCGACCCCTGTCCTTGCTGTATGGCATTGAATATCTGCTCATCGCTCGAGGCAGCCAAGTCTCTTTCAATTAACACCCTAGATCGACGAGTCGCTTGTAGTCCCGATAAAGTCGAAAATGGGCCTCAAGCAAATCTAAGTAGCCACTACTTCGGGCATCCTCCCCGATAATTGTCTCCCGGGATCTGCTATGATTCGGATTAAATGAGTGCGTCAACAGGCCTCGCAACGGGTCCAACGCCCGTTCAAGATCGGGGTCGGCACGGAACACCAAGGCTTTTCCTTGCCGTGCTTGCTCGGGTCTAGCGATCCCGCAACTGCGGGAAAGCAATGCCCATTCTTACTTATGAACACTCTGAAAGAGTGAACACGGACGTTGACCTTCCCTCACCAGCTTGGAGACTGATTTCAATATTATGAAAGCCCTACTTTCTTCCCTTACGTTAGCCGCAATCCTAACAGCCCCGACATTCGGATCGGATCAGCCGAACATCATGCTCTTTCTCGTGGATGATATGGGCCTCATGGATACGTCCGTTCCCTTTCTCGTAGACGCCAATGGTAATTCCAAGCGATACCCGCTGAACGACTTCTATCGGACGCCAGCAATGGAACGCCTCGCCGAACGAGGCATCCGCTTCACCAATTTCTACGCCATGAGCGTGTGCTCGCCCACCCGCATTTCTATTATGACCGGCCAGAACGCCGCCCGGCACCGGGCTACGAATTGGATCAACCCGGACAAGGACAACACCGGTCCCAGTGGACCGCCCGCCTGGAACTGGCGAGGCCTAAAACAAGGCGATACAACACTGCCCGGCATATTGCGAGACTACGGCTACCACACAATCCACGTAGGCAAAGCCCATTTTGGCCCTCGTGAATTCGAAGGAGCCAACCCAGCCAATCTCGGCTTCGATATCAATATCGCAGGGGCATCCTTTGGAGCTCCCGGCAGCTACTACGCGGAGAAGAATTACGGTCTAGGCACCCGAAGAGAAGAAAGCGCCGTGCCCCATTTGGAAAAATACCACGGAAGCGACACCTTCCTGACAGAAGCCTTGACGATCGAAGCCAAAGCAGCAGTCAGCCAAGCCGTAGAAGCAGACAAGCCTTTCTATCTCTATTTTTCACACTACGCCGTCCACACTCCCTTTGAGTCCGATCCGCGATTTGCAGCCAACTACGCGGATTCAGGCAAGCCGGAGAGAGCTCAAGCATTCGCCACTTTGATCGAAGGGATGGACAAATCGCTAGGCGATATGCTCGACCACTTTGATGACCTGGGAATAGCTGAAAACACTTTCGTCATCTTCGTCGGCGACAATGGCTCAGACGCGCCCCTTGGTCATCAGCACGAGGTAGCTTGTGCTGCTCCTCTGCGCGGCAAAAAGGGCGCTCACTATGAAGGCGGCATGCGGGTTCCGTTTATCGCAGCATGGGCGGCTGATGCTTCCAACAGCGAGCTTCAAAACCGATTACCTGTATCCGCTGGACGGATTCAATCCCAATTAGGCCGCATTCATGATTTGTTTCCAACGGTTCTCAGTCTCGCATCGGCATCGACACCTACAGCTCATCATGTAGACGGCGCTCCTCTCAATCGACTATTCACCGGGGGAACAGACCACCTTCGAGACGAGTCTTTTCTCATGCATTATCCCCACAGCCCTCATAGGAGCGAATACTTTAGCGTCTGGAGAGAGGATGACTGGAAACTGATTTACCACTACTTCCCATCGGAGGGATCCGAGAACACCCGTTATCAGCTATATAATCTAGAGTCCGACCCCTTCGAGCAGAGCAATGTCGCTAACGCCAATCCTGAAACTCTTAAACGCATGATGAAGGCCCTGGTCTCGCAATTGGATTCCCACAAAGCGGTCTACCCAATCGACGAAAACGGGACTCCGATAAAACCGAGGCAACCCTAAAGTAGTGTAGTTATCCCTGCCTGTTTAATCAATTGTATGAATGGTGGGGCTGACTGTCTCTAGTCAACCGGTTTGCCTAATCCTTTGTTCGGCTGCTTAGGGTTAGCAATCCAACCACTAGAATCCCAAGTAGCCTACACCTTTTATTTGCCTCATCAGGGATTCCCGAATTAGGACCTACCTATGTTTTCCCATCGCTCCCCCAGAATCGCGACCATTCTAGCGACTCTTTTTGGCTGCCTCCTAACACTCCTATTTGCACCGCTCCTTAATTCCCAAAACTTGGAACATCCTAATATCGTCCTCATCTTCTGTGACGATCTTGGGTATGGGGACCTGGGAGCTTACGGTTCTCTAGTAAACCGGACACCTCGAATTGACGGTCTCGCCGAGGACGGGATGATCTTTACGGACTTCTACTCGTCGAGCCCAGTGTGCACGCCATCTCGAGCCAGTCTGCTTACCGGCTGCTACGCTCGCAGAGTCGATATGCACGAGGACCAGACGGGCCATTGGGTTCTCATTCCACGCAGCGTCCGCGGCCTGAACCCAGAAGAGCTCACGATAGCCGAAGCCCTGAAGTCCGTGGGCTATGCCACTGCATGCATTGGCAAATGGCATCTAGGCGACCAGCCCGATCATCTGCCCACCCGTCACGGTTTTGATACCTACTACGGAATTCCATATTCCAATGATATGCAGCAAGCTAATCGAGGAGACCCTCCGCTCCCCTTGGTTTGTCAAGAAACCGTCTTCGAAGCGCCCGCAGATCAAAGCACACTTACCCAGCGGTATACCGATGAAGCGATCAAGTTCATCGAAGCGAATAGGGGGAATCCCTTCTTCCTCTACCTGCCCCACACGTTTCCTCACCTCCCACTATTCGCCTCCACCAAATTCAAAGACAAAAGTGCCAATGGGCGTTACGGCGATTCCGTAGAAGAGATCGATTGGTCAACGGGGAAAATTTTGGATACGCTCGGTCGGCTCGGAATCGAGCAGAAAACCCTTGTCATCTTCACCTCCGACAACGGATCAAACGGACGGAATGGCGGATCCAACGACCCGCTTTCCGGGCGAAAGGGAAGTACTATGGAAGGGGGCATGCGCGTACCCATGATCGCCAGCTGGCCCGAACGAATTCCCGCCGCTAGCATTTGTAACGAGCTCGCCACTACAATGGACTTTCTGCCCACTTTTTGCGCGATCACCGAAGCGGAAGAACCCAAGCTTCCTATCGATGGCCACGATATCCGGCCCCTGCTTTTCGGCGAGGAAGGAGCCGAGTCGCCCTACGATGTCTTGTTCTACTATCGTAGGCGTCAGTTGCAAGCGGTGCGTTGGGAAGACTGGAAATACCACATGGAGCTCGGTGAGACCCATCCCAACTGGACCACTCCCGAAATTCTTGCCGAGGGGCGGCCAGCAAAATTGGTCAATCTTGATTCAGACCTACAGGAGACAACAGACCTTTCGAACCAGTATCCCGAGATCATTAAACGAATGAAAACTCTGGCTCAGGAAGCCGTACAGAAGTTTGGCAACGGCAATGCAGACGGCTCCTTGCAGCGCAACTCCATCGATCTACCGAACGCGAAGGCAATGACGCTAAAGAACTGATTCGAGGAAACCACAAGTGACCAAGTTTCATAGGGTAAAGCCTGAAACCTTATGTTCCCTCTCCTCGGAAAATTGACCTTCGTCGTTTGATCCCTTATTTCTCGTCGAGGGATGTCAAACGATCGGAAATCAATTTAACACTTATCGTTTTGCACTCCCCTTCGTTTCGTTTGTTGAGATCCATTTAATAGTTAGTTTGCCTGCCGCAGCCCGAAGTCCGGATAACAAAAAAATTAAACACCCATTCCTCATTTTATGCGAAACCTGATAAGTTCCTTCCTCCTACTTACCACGACTGCCTTTGCCAACGAAGGTATGTGGCAGCCACACCAACTTCCTGAACTGAGCGAAGAACTCACGGCATTGGGTCTGCAAATCGATCCGGAAAGCCTGAGCAGTCTAGACAAGTTTCCCATGACCGCAGTGGTAAGCCTCGGCGGTTGCAGTGCGTCCTTTGTATCACCTCGCGGTCTGGTAGTGACCAATCACCATTGTGTGTATGGATCGATACAGTTTAACAGCACCCCGGAAAACAATCTACTGGCGGATGGCTATTTGGCTCAAAGCCTGGCAGATGAGCTTCCTGCTGCTCCTGGAACGCGTGTCTATATGACCGAAGAAGTTACCAATGTGACGGACCGAGTGTTGGCCGGTGTGACCGAGGATATATCCGGGATCGAGCGCTATAAGCTCATCGAGGCCAATCAAAAAGCGCTCATAGCCGAAGGAGAGTCCTCGGGTATGCACCGTTGCAGTGTTTCTCCCTTTCACCACGGCATGGAATATTATTTGATCAAACGCCTGGAGATTCGCGATGTGCGCCTGGTCTATGCGCCGGCTACCAGCATTGGAAAATATGGTGGCGACATCGACAATTGGCAATGGCCGCGGCACACCGGCGACTTTGCCTTTTACAGAGCCTATGTGGGTCCCGATGGCAAGCCGGCTGATTTCAGCGAGGACAATGTGCCTTACCAATCAAACAGCTTTCTGGAAGTCAGTGCCCACGGAATTGAAGATGGCGATTTTGTAATGGGTGTCGGTTACCCAGGTTCGACTAACCGCTACCGAACGGCTTCGGAAGTGGAGCATCAATTTAACTGGTACTATCCCGAATCTCGTCAGTTTCGCAAAGATCTGATAGACATCATCAACGAAACTACAGAAGCGGAGAGTGAAACACTCATAGCCTACCAGGGCACCTTGGCCCAACTAAATAATTATTCTAAAAACTTTAAGTCCATGGTCGAGAGCTACCGGCACAGTGATTTCATAGATCGGCGTAAACAATCGGAGCAAGGACTGATTGAGTGGTTAGAAGAAAACTCAGCCAAAAGCGGGCAATATGGTCCGGCAATCAAGCAGCTGCTTTCGCTCATTGAGTTGAACCAGGCGACTAAGGAGCGGGACCTGGTTCTCGCCTATATGCGCTATGCGTCCCTACCAAGTGTAGCGGTAAGGCTTTATCGCCTGGCGGTTGAGAAGCAAAAGCCCGATGACGAGCGGGAGCCCGGTTTCCAAGCAAGGGACCTGAAACGTTTCCGCCAATCCTTGCAGGCACTCAGTCGTCGTTACGACGAATCCGTGGACAAGGCTCTACTGGGATACCTGCTCCAGCGCTATGCAGAATTGCCAGTCGGCGATCGCATGAAATCTATGGATGATTTCTTCCAGATTGGAGATCGCCTGGATCCAGAACAGCGAAAACACCTAGTTGACGACGCCTACTCAGAATCTTCACTAGCCGACCAAGAAGTTCGATTTGCCTGGATGGATAAATCCGTCGAGGAGTTCCAGAACAGTGACGACCCATTCATCCAATACGCGGTCGCATCCCACGATGAGCGCATGGCCTTTGAAGAAGCCGATAAGGAATTGAGAGGTCAATTTCAGCGATGGCGCCCTCAGTATATGGAAGCCGTAATCGCCTATAAGCGGAGTCTTGGGCAACCCATCTATGCCGATGCCAATGGATCTTTGCGTGTAACCTTCGGGCAGGTAGGCGGAAACCAGCCCAAAGACGGGTTGATCAACCAACCCTTTACCACTCTGGAAGGAATTCTGGAAAAAGATACCGGTGAGGACCCGTTTAGCGCGCCAGCTGAACAACTCGATTTGATCCGCAAAAAAACATATGGCGACTATGTGTTGCCGTCTCTCGAATCAGTTCCGGTTAACTTCCTAAGCAATCTGGATATCACCGGCGGCAATTCCGGCACGGCCACCCTTAACAATAAAGCTCAACTAGTAGGAATGTTATTCGATGGTGTATACGAAAGTATTATCGGTGACTGGGACTTCGACGACGAAAAGAACCGGGCCATTTCCGTCGATTCACGCTACATGCTATGGGTGATGGAACACATGGACGGTGCCACTCACCTCTTGGAAGAAATGACGATTGTCGAATAAAGCTAATCTAAAGCGATCCCACTTCGATTTTGGCCCACCGACCCATCTGACAAACTACGCATCAAACGGACGCTCAGGGCAGGATGCCTGCGTTACTTTCAGAGTGGGTGCTCGGAGATCGCAATCTACCAATTCAACAACGAATCTATTCACTTCGTCCTCCCTACCATTGCTATGGGGCTGTCCGTCCATTTGCTTCCGCGAGCCTCAGCTCTTCACTTAGTTGAGCCGCGACACTCGGGAAGTCCGCTATACGGTTGGAAGACTCGTCGAAGTCCGAATTGAGGTGGTAAAGTTGTTCGTAATTCTGCGGGTTCGCGACTTCTCGGGACAGAAATGCTTTCTTGTTCTCCGGAATCGGATTGGGCGCCTGCCAAGGGCGCATATACTTCCACTCATCTCGCACGATGGCTCTTACTCCCAAAGGAGACTGGACGATGACATGGTCGCGAGCGGCTGGAGCCTCGGTTCCTTCAATCACCTGTGGCCAAAAACTGAAGCTATCCTCACCATCGTTTCGACCGTATTCAATCTTTAAGAAATCGGCCATGGTCGCAAAGAGATCCTGTAAGGAGATGAGACTATCGGAAACCTGGCCTGCTTCCACACGGCCAGGCCAATTCACGATAAAGGGCACTCGAAAACCGCCCTCATAAATGCTCCACTTGCCGCCACGCATGTGCCCGCACTGAAGGTGACCCATCTCGCGGGCCAATCCCGCCGGACCTGAAGGTAGTTCGTCTGATTCCGGACCCACAGCCACTCCCCCATTGTCGCTGGTGAAAACGACAATGGTCTCTCTATGCTGACGGGCATTTTCTACCGCCGCTAAAACTTCTCCAACCTGCGTATCTAGTTCCTCGATAAAGTCACCATAGGGCCCGCAATCACTGCTTTCTTTGTATTTTTCAGCTGGGGTAATCGGCCCATGAGGAATATTGTGGGCGAAGTAGAGGAAGAATGGAGGTTTCCCAGCTCCTGTATTGTCTTCAATATATTCGACCGCTTTGTCTGTAATGACCTGAGCCACCTCGTCCTCCTTCCATATGACCGATGGATCCCAAGGCTGAATCGTCTCCCTTTGCACCATAAACTGCCCTTGCCCGTTTCCAGCAGAATTAGCGTTTACCTTTTTTGAAGTAACCTTATCACCCGTTCGGCGCCCATAGAAGTCATCATTTTCGATGAAGAATCTCGGTTGATTTCCGACATTCGCCATCAACCCGAAATAATAATCGAATCCTACATGAAGCGGACCCGGCCCGATTGGCTTGTCAGCGGTCCAATCATATTGCTGGTCGAAGTTCTTGAACTCGCCAAACCCCAAGTGCCACTTCCCCACGATCGCCGTAGCGTAGCCTTTCTTTTTAAACAAGGTGGCCAGCGTTTCCCGACCATCTTCTATAGCCAGTCCTTGGCCCGCTTGTATCACTTTAGTCTCTGGATGCTGCCTGCTACGCCAATAATAGCGGCCTGTCAGCAATCCGTATCGAGTTGGTGAACACACCGAACAAGGTGTATAAGCCCGCGTGAACTTCATTCCAGTCCTAGCGAGATTATCAATGATCGGTGTATCAATCAGCTCAGCTCCAAATGAACCGACATCCGTATAGCCAAGATCGTCTGCGAGAATAATCAGAACATTGGGCTCAGTTTCATGAGAAGAAGCCTGGGATAAAGCGATGAAGGAGGAAATATGAAAAACGAATAGAGCGAAGGGGAGAATCATTCTCATAGGGAAAAATTGAATCGCGTCGAAGCTCCGAGATCAAGCAAAGGATTGAACCTGGATTCGCGATGCTCAAAGCAATGTCAAAAACCACCCCTCAACCGAATTAGCTCTAATACCGTCCCGCAGTGGCGGGAGTAGATACACAGTAAACTAGGTCCTGCCGGCCCGCCTGAGCGGGACGATCCCCCGGCTCGGCGTAATTCGTCGCGAGAAGGAATTAGACGACTCGCCCCGACGCGTCGGGGATCTAGCGATCCTGCGGCTGTGGGATCCCTGTTAAAATGAGTTCCCCTAGCAATTGAGCGATGTCCAATTTCAAGAATTAATTACTTGAGTAACTGCCTTCCTCGATAGCGATCTCTAGCAATTTCTCGAGCTCCGCTTCCGTTTTAACCACGGCCGATTTTCCAGCAAGGTTATCGAACTCCTCCGGATCCTTGAGCATGTCATACACCTCTCGACCGCCATCCATGTACTGGATCAGCTTACGCTCCTCGGTCCGAATCATGTTGTTCGCAACATCACCATAGGTTGATTGGGCCGGCACTTCCCAATTCGCGTCTGGATTTACAAAAAGAGGTGTCAGATCGTGACCAGTGATACGCGGGTCCGGCAAGTCGAGACCAGCCATGGACATCACGGTCGGGTAGATGTCGATCAGACTGACCGGCCGATAGCTGCGTTTACCAGCCGACTGCGGATTCCGCGGATCCTTTACGAAGAAGTTAATCTGATTAGCGTCATCCCATAAGGCGAATTTCGTCATGTGCAGCTTTTCGCCCAGAGCGTATCCATGATCGCTCCAAAGGATAACCAATGTGTTATCGGCATAGGGGCTTTTCTCCAAGCCATCCAATATTCGCCCCACAGCCCGATCCGCGATGGCACAACTGGCGAAATAGTGCTGAAGCATATTCTTCCAACCCTCGAGATCTCCCTGGTTTCGATCGATACTCAGGCCATGACGCAACATGGTGGTGAACCGATCGTTGCCCAAAATGGGATCTCCTTTCTCGTCACGGGCCAACCCTGACCAATTGAACGCGAACTCAGGAACGTCATCCCCATCATTCTTATACATCTCTAGCAAATCGTAAGTGATATTCATTTCCTCCACAGGGAAGAGATCGAGAAGATCCTTAGTCGCATAAAAGGGCAGATGTGGTCGAAAAATACCGAGCGCTAAAAAGAAGGGTTGGTCTTTCGAAACCTGGAAGGTAATTCCCTCGTGAGAGGCTTGCCCGGTTTCCAACACCGTAGCCATAAAGTCAGCCTTCCGATAATCGTCGAGCAGGGTAAAGCTCGCATCGTCATCGCCCTCCTGTCCCCATTTTAATCCACTGGATTCCCACTTCGAAGGAACACGTTCACCCGCGCTACTGGTTACATTCACCCAATCTGTCCAGGATCTTGGGTTATCCGAGTGATGGTAGTCGCTCCATCTGTGAAAAATCTTACCTGTGGAAGCGGTATACCAACCGTGTTTACGCAGGTATTGGGGCATCGTCTGAGCATTCTCCAAATAACGAACCCCTGCGTACATGTAATCGCGGAAAAAGATTCCTCCTGCATTGGTCGTCAGCCCAGACTTGTGCGGTCGTATCCCCGTCATCAGCGCCGCCCGGCTTGGATTGCAGGCAGGTGACGCGCAATAGGCATTCATAAAGGTGATCCCTTGATCAGCCAGTCGTTGAATATTGGGGGTCATGCGATTGGCCACTTCGGTTCGCAGCTTCTTGTTCGGATAGACGTGCTGAAGGAAATTCTCCGGATCCTCAGCGAAAACCGATCCAATCGGCTTAAGATCATCGATCGCGATCATAAAAACATTCAAAGGGCGATCGCCTTTGTGATGAGAGGCCTGAGCGAGGCCGACTATGAAGCTGGAGGCGACAAGGAATAACAATAATCGAGTTTTCATGAGGGATGAGGTATCTCTAGTAAGAATGCATAACCGACCCTTCGAATCGATCCAGAAAAATTAGTTTTAGACAGGAAACGATTAGAGTCTTTCTTAACAAGATCCCGTAGAAAATCTCCGGGAACAGGAGAATTTCGCCGATACGAAATCAACATGGTTTTAGATTTTCTCGATGTGTAGACCCTGCCAACACGAATTAAAGCTAATTATATAAAAGATCATATTATTAAAAAGTAGAAGCGGGTTCATCCCGCGATAAACGCGTACTGGAATCGCGGCGCAAAGCCGCTCCTACGATCTTAGCTGGCATAATGCTGGCGTAGCTCCACTGAGCTACCCTGCGCCCGCAACAGCGGGATCCTGTTAAATTCCGTCTTAAAGGCACACTGCCGAGATCTTGACCAATCCGGAGCTAAAATGTATCTTCTCCGCAATCTTCCCTCGTCCATGATGAATCCCAAGTTATCCCGCCGCTCATTTATCAAAGCCAGCTCGGCCCTGGCCGGTTTTCAGATTCTACCATCTGGGCTTCTGGCCAATTCACCTAATGGCAAGCTATGCACTGGCCATATCGGCGTCGCTGGCAAAGGCTACACCGACACTTTTCAAATCGCCGCCGACCCGAGAGTACAAGTCTTGGGGCTTTGTGATATTGATCTGCGTCACCTTTACGGGGAAGGACCACGGAATCGAAAAGACAGGGAACCCATTCCCGCTCCTTCCGCTCGCAAGTTTCGGGACTACCGCGAAATGCTCAGCGAGTTAGGCGATACGATCGACGCCGTTTCCATCTCCACACCGGATCACACCCACTATCCAGCAACCTTGGCCGCGATGGAACGCGGCAAGCACGTGTTTACCCAGAAACCCTTGACCAACAATATCGCCGAAGCTCGTCACTTAATGAAGGTCGCGCAGGAAAAAGATTTGGTCACTCAAATGGGGATCCAGAACAAGGCGACAGAAGGATACAGACTAGCAACGCGGCTTATCCGCGAGGGAGCCATAGGCACAGTATCCAAAGTACACGTATGGTCCTTCAAAAATTGGGGGCACAACGGAGCTCCTTACGCTGGCGAGGATCCCATCCCAGAATATCTCGATTGGAATCTTTGGCTGGGGACGGCCCCCAAACGCCCATTTCTCGAAGGCAAGTACCATCCGAGCCAATGGCGCCGGTCATTGGAATTCGGTTGCGGGACCCTCGGAGACATGGGTGTACATATATTCGATACGCCTTTCGATTCCCTTGGTCTAGAGCCGCCAATCTGGGCAAAAGCGACCTGTCGGGATCCCAATTATTTCAGTCTGCCAACCAAAAATATTGTCAGTTATGGATTCAAGCCAACGCCTTTGACCACCAAGGATTTTCAGTGGAACTGGTACGATGGCGATCATTCTCCCCCAACAGGGCCCGATATGGAAATGCCCGAGGGCCAAAGCCTGCCTCGACAAGGAGCCGTTTTCGTCGGCGAGGAAGGTCGTATGCTACTGCCTCACATTGCAGGACCTCAACTGCTGCCGCGGAGCCTCTATTCGAATTTGAAGAAGCCAGATATGGGTCCACCAGTAAATCACTACGAGCAATGGATCGACGCTATTTTCGGGAGCAAAACCAAGCCGGCAGCCAATTTCAATTATTCCGGAAAAATGGTGGAAGGCGTACTATTGGGAGTCGTCGCCAGCCTATATCCCGAAAAGAAAATCAAATGGAATTCCGCTATAGGCAAAGTAACCAACCTAGCTGAAGCCAACGATTTCATCAAGCGAGAGTATCGGGCGTTTTAGACATAAATAGTATTATTTTTTTGTATACTAACTCATCGCACAGGGATTGCCCAATCGGTAAAACAAGATAACGCTCGCGCGTGATCGGGAAAGAAACCTTTATCCGAATCATGCTGGTCTCGCACAAGCGATAGTATGATGGACCCGCAAAACGGTTCCAGCATGATCTAGTTAATTTCAACTCGTTGGTGCTCCCGTCCCACGTCTTTGAAAGAGCGATGTCAGAGAAGAGAATCTCGATTTTGTCGCTAAGCTAATAAGAGCTAAAAGCTAACTACCAATGGCTATTCACTCCCTCACCCGCTCATATTCCTTATTCACTGCTTCATCGCCCCAGCGATCGATGACAGCACGCAAAGCATTATCGGTTTCCGGGAAGCGGCCTTTATCATCGGTCTCTAGCACCCACCGGTAGAGAATGTCGCGATGATTGGCCAAAGCGACTTGATAGTCTCGATCGATGGAGTGGACGAGATTCTTCGTCTCGTGGGGATCTGTCCACAAATCATAAAATTCCTCCGCTGGACGTTCGTCTCTGAAAAAATGAGATTGAACCTCATTCAGTTTCCCTGCCTCGTATTCGCTTTCCATGAATTTCAATAGCTCCCAATCGCTCCGATAATTGGGCTGCATATAAGGCTTCTCCGTCATGAAATTCCGGATATACTTGTAGCGTTTCGAAGTGATGGCTCGGATTCGATCGATTGTGAAATCGCAACGATCACGAGCGGATACAACGTAGTCCCTATGAAAATCATCCGCCAGCAGGTTCATGCCATACATGTTTCCCGGTATACCAATATCCGCTAAGGCCAGTGTTGTCGCGCTAATATCGATACCGCTCACCAGATCATCGCGCACAGAGCCCGCGGGAACTCCCGCTCCTGCAAGAATAAACGGCACTCTAATCCCTCCCTCGTAGAGGAACTGCTTACTGCGCGGCAGGCGACATCCGTGATCGGAGAAAAAGAAAATCACTGTGTTCTCGTACAAGCCATCGCGCTTCAAGCCCTCAATGATTTCGCTCAATTCGCGATCCAGCTCCAGAATCGTATTGTAGTGATATGCGATCTCTTCACGGATAATAGGATGGTCAGGATAAATGGGCGGCACCCCGACATCCTCAGGCTTAACTACTGACTTGGCATTGCTGAACTTGCCACCCACCAACTGAATCTGCCCGAAAAAAGGCTGCCCTTCTTTCCTTCCACTCCATTCCGTACCGTTTTTGGCCCCTTTGTATCCATTAGTCCCATGACGGTGATAAAGCTCATCGGGATCGAAAACGAAGTTGTAGTGGAATTTACCTTCATTAAAGGTGTAGTAGCCCGCCGTGCGCATGATCTCGGGAACCGTTTTGATCCCAATATGATTCGGCTCCCAGGTTTCCATCACATTACCCCGCCAAACGGAAAAGGAACTATAATGTTCATGGGCCCCGATCGACGTTTGGTACATGCCAGTTATCACCGCTGACCGAGTTGGTGAACACACTCCAGAAGGCATATATGCCCGGTCAAAACGGACACCTTCTTTAGCTAGCTGATCGATATTGGGAGTCTTGGCTACCGCATCACCATAGCAGCTCATCCAAGCGTTGGTGTCCTCAATGTAGATCCAGAGGATATTCGGTTTAGTTGCGCTTTCTTCCAGCGTCGGTACGTGGGAGTTCGCTCCTTGGGAAAAGGCCTCCGGCAAGCAGAAGAGGGCAGCAATCGAAAGCAATGGGATAAGGTATCGTTTTTGCATAAGAGAGTGACTAGCACTATTCGCGTTGAATGAGCAAAGGGATTTTTAAGCCTAGCTAGCGGGTGATTTCATCCCTAAGCCAAAGCTAATCCGGTGCAGGCCAAGTGCCCAACTAGAGCAGCATAGGCTTCCAGCCTGTAAGCAAAACGTCAAAAACAGGCCAGTCGTCGCTCACGAGCTATACCTTCCAAACTAGAAGCCTATGCTACCACCATCGTGGCCAAATGAATGCAGGAGCGGGTTTATCCCGCGATTTCGATACCCTTTGGAATGGAGTTAACGCGGGATAAGCCCGCTCCTGCTAATAAGATTTTGGTGAAAATAAGGTATACTCGGAAATATTCGTTCCCGAAACAAAAAAACGCTCCCCCGAAACGATGGAACGCTTTGTACAAACAATTACAAAATTCTAACTACCTATCTATGGATTAGCTGTTCTCCCTTTGGCTCCTTCGATAGGCGTTCATCTTCCGGACATTGTCACGTCCAACCAATTCGCGAATCTTGCCAGCGTACTTTTGGTTAATCTCTTTAGCCGCAGCTTGGAGCTTTTCCTTAGCTCCTCTATTGGCTTTCCGGTTAGCGACCAGGGCTTCCGTTTTCTCGCTGATCAGCATCTGCAGCGCCGCTGTTTGATCGGTGCTTAGATCGCATTGCTCCGTCCACATGGCCATTTGCTTGTCCATTTGCTTCTGGGCAGCTTTACTTTGCCCTTGGACGAAGATCGGGGCCGCAAGTGCGATAGCGATTACGATTAGTTTTTTCATAGTTTAATTAGGCTTTAGGATAATAACTCCGCTCGGCTTCTGAGCCGCTTCTGCAAAACACGAACCACACACTAGTGGATCAACCCCAGTCTAGATCAATCGAAATTAATCGAGCTACTCCTAGTCCGAAAACTTGATAACGAACAAATCCGCTATCCTAGCGGAAAATTCGCGTGAGAGCGATGTTAAGCCAGCCAGGAAAACAATTGTTCCAATTCGTCAACTATCCCGCGTTTCGGGACACCAGGAACGGTATCAGCTCATCAACGCCAAAATCCGCTAGAACCTCGCCTCCCCAGTTCATAGTCGGCGTTAAGGTCTGGCCCGAAAGCTTAACCATCTCCTGCATGGCGACAGGATCCGAACGCACTTCCTTGCGATCGTACTCGATTCCTTCTTGCTTCAGATGGGCTTCCGCCTCAATGCACCACGGGCAGCCATTCTTCACGTATAATACCGGTTTCATTGATACTTCTTATTTGAATTCTAAAGATCTAACGTACTACAAGAGCGATTTTATGCAAGGTATCACGGTGACGGGTCGCGGGCGCAAATAAAACACAAAGCAAATCAAGTTGGCCCAGCCATCATGTAGATCAGCGAAAGCGGATTGCAGCCTATTAAACATCCGGCCCAATATCACTCCCTTCTTGGGCCGTAGGCGACAGCTTTTGATCCTAACTCCAAGGCCCCCAGGTCGGGAGCCGATCCAGAATAGCCGTCATTGATATTGGGCATGGCCAAGCCGGCATCGATAGCCGCTGAATCTCTTCGTAATCGGAAGTCCACCGAATCGGAAGCGTATCCCACATGGGGTGTAGCTGGATCGGGAAGTATCATATTTTCGAATATGTCCGTATCCAAAAGAACTCCGTTCTTTTCTTGGCCGGTTTTCCCTCGGAATTCTTCTAGCGAGCGAAATTCTTCGTACTCCACCGATTCGAAATCACGCTTTTTTCCTTTGGGGGCGCCCCACATGAATTTTGGTAGACCATTGTCGTTTACCCTATAGCCGTTGTAATCGGTCGAGCTGTACGACGTATGATTGATTTGTCGCAGTACCGGCTTATTGGGATGGTTGGTTCCAATGAATAGATTGTTGCGGTAGTGGGCATTGGAGAGGCCCGAGGTGTTGCTATTTTCAGCAATAAAGGTATTGTGATAGGCAAGCACTCCGGCCGGATTCGCTCCTCCGGTCTTGATGGCTCCACCCCAAGGAACATTGTAGACGAGGTTGCGAATAAAGTACACGGGGCCGCCAAACATAGGCTGGGCACTTAAGCCATGATGGGCCGCATTGAATCCGCGATTCTGATACACGCGTATATTGTGATTCCCTCCATCAGTCTCAATGAAGTCGTCTACTGATAGAAATACATCATTATTGTGGATATCGATGGATACGCATTTCAATTCCAGATCCTTTTCTGGAAGTCCATAGGTACTGATACAAATGCCATCGTGAAAAAAGGATACTTTATTGTAGGATATGACATGTCCTGACCCATATACCTTGACCCCGTAATAGGAGTTCACTGGTGAAGGTCCATAGGTCGTCATTCCATTCCAACCATTGAGACGATAGTGGTCATCCCGACCGATCATCACGTTGTCGGTAATATAAAAATCCTTAGATCCTGCCCACTCGGTATGGATGCCAATCCCTACTTCCTCTAAACGGCAATTCTTTACGGTGAGATTCGAGCAACCTAAGACATCCTTGAGTCCAGCATAGATGGCAATCTCCGTATTCCTGAGTGTCAGACCTTCGAAAATGTGGTGATCCGCAGCCATAACATCGAAGAGCTTGTAGACATTGTCCCCATCGAAAATGACTTCGCCGTCTCCGGCTGCCTTAATGGTGATAGGCTTTTCCAACGTACCGTCCTGAGTGAATACGTAGGATCCATGGAAAGGAATCTGATGCGGGTTCACGTAGTCGCGTCGGTCTGCTTTATACATGCCCGCATGCACTAAAATTGTGTCCCCTGGGTTGACGGGACGCGTCCTAACAACATCCCAGTCGCCCAGGCCTGGCCCGTAATAAGCCTCCAGCAAACCTGTAAACGAAGGTTCTTCTCGAGGACCTTCGTAATTAGGGGGATAGACGTGCAGCACGCGTCCTCCGGAGTAAGTCTTTGGATACGTTCGCGTTGTCACTTTGACCGTTTGCGTTGCGGATCCTCTCACCCCATCCGGATCCGACATCTCGAACGAGCACTCGTAGGTTTTGCCCGATTCCAGTCCAAAAACGCTTCCGGCAAACATGCGCGGAGTCCAAAACTCCAAGTATTCGCGGGCCCTCCAAACCTTCTCGTCCCCAATGCGCAATAGCGGCTGCCCTCCTCTCCACGATGTTTCTCCGACCTCGCGGAACCGCACGGAAACTGTGGCATTGCGATTGTCGTCTCCAGAGATCTTCCATTCGAAGCCAGCGTTATTGAAAGTAGCAGGTTCGACAACGAACTCTCCCGCAGTGACCGAGTCGCTTGCGGATAGAGAGCATAATAGGATTAACGAGATAACGGCAGCAGGGATCAGGTAGTTTGGCTTCATGAGGAACTAAAACGAGTTATGATAGCGGGCCCGAACGTTTTGTAAACCGCAGACCGAGTCTCTTGGAGAAACCAATAGAGGTAGGGAGGACTAGTTTTAGCCTGATATCCCTACCAAAAACGAAGCAAGCATTGCTTCGTTTTCGAAATTAGCACCAATGGGCTCCGAGTGCTTCCGTATACACCGCGTACAGGCTTCGGCTCGCTGTCATGAAAAGGCGATTACGCCGAGGACCGCCGAAGCAAACGTTGCTGCATATTTCCGGCAGCACGATCTGGCCAATACGCTGGCCTTCGGGCGAAAAAACATGGACCCCATCGTAGCCTTTTCCAACCCAGCCTGCACTAGCCCAGATATTGCCATCCCGGTCGCAGCGGATCCCGTCTGCCAGTCCGGCCACGGTTTCGCCATTCAAGTCAAACTTCATGGAAGCGAACTCCCGCCCATTTCTCAATTTGGACCCAGCCACATCCCAAACCTTTATGTTTTTGGGAGCCTCCGGGTAATGGGATGAACCGGTGTCGGCCACGTAGACCTTTTTGTAGTCTGGTGAGAAGCACAGGCCATTGGGCTTGTAGATCTCATCGGTGACCATGGTAACCTTGCCGCTCGGATCGATTCGATAGACGGCCTCTTTCAACTCGAGTTCGGCCTTATTTCCTTCGTAGTTGCCCAGACTTCCATAGCCCGGATCCGTAAACCAAATGCTGCCATCTGGATGTTCCACGCCATCGTTAGGTGCATTGAAGGGCTTCCCGTTGTAAGTATCGGCCAAAACGGTTATCGAATTGTCCACCTCGTAACGAACTACGCGCCGGGCTCCATGCTCGAAAGATATTTGCCGGCCCTGCCGGTCGAAGGTATTGCCATTGCTATTGCGAGCGGGCTTGCGAAGCACGGTCACCTCGTTGTCATCCTGCAGCCAGCGGTGTTGAACGTCCTTCGGTATGTCGCTCCAAACGAGATAGCGACCCCATCCGCTCCATGCCGGCCCCTCAGCCCAGTACATGCCCGTGCATAGACGCTCGATCGGGGTATTGCCGATCTTGTACTTGGCGAATGAAGGCTCTATTACTTTAACATCAGGCTCTGGATACCGGACAGGCGGAGCGCCGGGACCGTAGTCGCGAGCGATCAAAGGAGCAGCGGCAGCGGCTCCAATAGTTGATAGGAAGGTTCGACGTGTAAGGGGCAGTTTTTCCATCTTCAATATATGGGTTTTGGCCTTAGCCATTTGGGATAATAATAGGAGTCTCACAAGCTCCCACCCTCCCTTTCAAGCAAGTACTTCGTTGGAATCGCAAATTTGAGGGATTCGATGGGACCTAAAGGTTGATTTCCCAAGTGCAAGCCGCTGAAATCTCCGAACCAGCGATCCGCTTGCAAATTCGCAATGAGAGAAACGAAATTCAGAGAGGGGTGACTATACCCCTCGACAAACTTTCAGGGCCTTGACCGTAACCAACACGAAGCTTCTAGCGACGATATTCCTATCGATACACTATTCTGCCTTTTCGACCGCTCGTGTTGAAGGCGAGTGGACGCTCGCGAAGTCGCCGGAAGCCTGGGTCTTGACTGATAGATCTGCTGAAATGACCAGCGAAGCTATTGAACGATTCGGGAAACTGAAGGAAATCATAGCGACGGAGCTTAAGATTGATCGTGGTGAAAGCCCTCGAGCTTTTAGAACTCACTACGTAATAATTCCAAAATCGAAAGACCTATTCGACAAGCTGACTCCCTTTCAATCTAGAAGCCCTAACTCCCGGGCCACCGGTTTCTACCTGCAATCAGATTTCAATCCACTGACACTCTCTGGCGGGACATCCGAATCCCAAAATTGGGAAACTATTTATCACGAATTCACGCACCATGTGCTCCACTCATATTTGAACGCTTTACCAGCCTGGGCTGATGAAGGCCTGGCAGAGCTCTTTTCGAACTTGAGGTTCACCAAAGGCACAGTCCAACTCTCTCGCTCTCGAGACAGGACCCGCAGATATGAAGCATCGATGCCAGCATTTATTGAATGGAGAAGTTTTTTCACCACGACGCGAGAAACGCTTACGGGCTGGATCGAGAACGATGGATCAAAAGCCCAAGCTTACTATGCCCAAGCAGCCCTTTTAGCCGAGCTAACCCATTTCGGAAGACCGGAACTGAAAAACGGCTACTGGCAACTTGTGGAACGAAGCCATTACAAACCGATCACAGACCTAGATTGCCAGATTCTCCTTGGACTCAGCTATATCGAATTACAAGATGCCATAGTAAAACAACTACGAGATTCGTTTTCTAAATCCTTTCCACGAACACAGCTAAAAAAAACCGGCTCCACCCCCCAACGCTCTGCCCCATCATCGAGTGTTGCTGCCGTGATCGCTATCGCCCTCTCCCGTAGCGGCAAGGTGAATGAAGCCGCATCCCGACTAGCCGCCAGTCCCGATAGAGAAAATCCTCTTTGGCTGACCGCCAAATCGGAAGTATCTATGGAGATGGGTAATACCGCTCTCGCCCTGGACTTCGCGGATCAGTCTATCCAACATTCCTCAATAGACCCCTTTATTCTCACCTTGTCGGTCATGCACTCGGCCAATGAAGAGCGTCTTTATCCGAGTCAGGCTCTTCATTCCCTTACTAGAGCCTACGAGGGAGGCGATACTTCCCGATTGATGTTCAATCTGTATTTCGAAATTTCAAGAAAATCGAGTATGCCATTCGATGAATTCGCTCCCTTTGCCAAAAAGGGCGTCAAAATTCATCCAGATATCGAATACGCAAGGGAGCTGAATAGATTGGAAACTGCACGAATTCTCAAAAACTAGATCAGTCTCAATGGGGACCATATAGAGACACTAGCGTCAGAACAAGCTATGCCAAAATAGTTGTGAAGTGAAACTGATCACGTGATCAATTTCACTGTGCAATATCGGCAAAATTTCGCCTGTTACAAACTAATCTATTCGATTCAATTCGATCTCCTTAACTTGTAATCCACCAGAGAGTAGAAATAATTTGTTTCCAATCTTGTAATGATAAGGTCCTGAAAGATGCTGTAGAGCGATGAATCGTTTCACCCCATTTTTAGCCGCTCTGACTGCGGCCCTTCCTTTTACTTCGGCAGCTGACAAGCCCAATGTCTTGCTCATCTGTGTCGACGACCTTCGACCCGAGCTGAATTGCTATGGAGTCGACTACATTCACTCGCCAAATATCGACCGACTCGCATCTGAGGGCCGGGTTTTCTATAAGCACTACGTCCAAGCCCCCACATGCGGGGCCTCCCGATATACACTGCTGACCGGAAGGTACGGTGGACCTGGAAACTCGGCTCTTTTTGATCGGGCTAAGGAGCTGTCCGCAAACCCCAAAGTCTCCCCTCCCAGCATGCCTGCCTGGTTTCGGCAGAACGGCTATACAACTGTCTCGGTAGGAAAAGTATCTCATCACCCCGGAGGTCTTGGAGGTCCTGACTGGAAGGACGAAGCCATTGTCGAAATGCCCAATTCCTGGGATCGTCATCTTTTAAACGCCGGTTCATGGCAACATCCTCGCGGCTGGATGCACGGCCAGGCTTATGGCGAAATAAGGGGCGACGCCAGCCAAATGGATCTGCTCCAAGCCTATGAAGGTCCCGACAGTATCTACCCTGACGGCATCAGTACGGACCAGGCCCTTGAGCACCTCGACTCGTTGGCAAACAAAGAGAACGACAAACCTTTCTTTCTAGCTTTCGGCATTCTAAGACCGCATCTACCCTTCGGAGCTCCCAAGAAGTATCTAGATCTCTACACGGATGCCGAACTCCCCACCGTGCCCCATCCCAAGAAGCCCGAAGGCCGCACCACCTGGCACAAGTCCGGAGAATTCTACAAGTATAAGCGCGATGGCATGGACCCTAGCACCAATGCCGACTACTCCATTCAGGTGCGTAAGCACTACGCAGCCTGCGTTAGCTACGCCGACGCCCAAGTGGGCCGCATGCTGGATCGGCTCGATTCACTCGGTATCCGCGAAAACACTATCGTCGTCCTTTGGGGTGACCACGGCTGGCATCTGGGCGAACACTCTATCTGGGGCAAGCACGCGCTCTTTGAGGAGTCTCTGCGCTCGCCGCTCATCATAAGCTATCCCGGGATTCCCAATCCCGGCAAGATGAGCCACTCGATGGTGGAAACCATTGATGTCTTTCCAACACTCGTTGAACTATCCGGCTTGCCAAAAGCAAAACATGCTCACGGCGTATCTTTAAAACCTATACTCGAATCGCCCAACGCTACAGGCCACGACGCCTACGCTTATAGAAGCTATGGCTACACAATTCGCACGGAAACGCATCGCCTCATAGCCCACACCGATGGCTATATCGAACTCTACGATCACCGTACCCTTGAAGGCGAAACCCGCAATATCGCCGATGAACAACCGGAGGTCGTTGCCGAGCTTAAAGCCAAGATCAAAAAGCGATTTAAGTAGCGCGGCTCTTCAGACCGCGTACCAAAGAGAAGGTGGAAAAAGCATCTATTTGAAGACAGTCGCCAATGTCGCTCTCCCGCGACTGCGGAATCGCTAGTTTCTTCTACCGCTTTACAGATTCAGGGAATATGTATTTACTTTTCGGATATTATATTTGATTTCAAATTCGAACGTACAGGAAATTGAAACGCAAGTGATTCATATTGGGCGGAGCACATCCTGTTATCAAAGGCATCCAGCAAGCCCGAAAACGGGATAGCAATGTTCAATAAACAACTCTCCTATGCCCCTTTTGGCTTTGGCAGGTAGTCGATGAATTCCCCGCCTTTCTTGCGAACTTCATCTACTGCTTTGCGTCGCAAGCTCCGCAAAATACTGTTGTATTCAGGATTCACTGATAGATTAGTGAGTTCTTTCGGGTCCGCTTCCAAATCATACAACTCTTCAATGGTGTCTTCCTGCATATGTCGGATGTACTTGAATTTACCGTCGCGCAGCATCAGCCAAGCAGGCTTAGGTTCCTGGCCAACCCAATCGCCATTCTTTATATGCTCCAAAAAAGTCTCGCCATAAACTCGAGCGGTATGCGTTAGCAATAGCGGCTCGCTTAGTTTCATGGAAGGATCCTCCAGCAACGGCGACATATCTCGTCCATGCATTCCCACTACAGGTTCAATACCTGCGAGCTCGTGAAAGGTCTTTACGATATCGAGGCCATTCACCGGCTCTTCACAAACTTGACCCGAAATTACGGTCCCGGGCAAACTAACGATCAACGGAGCGGCTATGTTGGCATCGTAGGCCATCCACTTTTCTCGAGAGCCATGCTGTCCCCATGCGAATCCCTGGTCGGATGTATAAACGACCAACGTATCCTCCAACTGGCCCGTCTCCTTGAGAACTTGAATCAAAGCTCCGACCCCATCATCCAGCGAGGCCACGGCCCGATTGTACTTTTTAACCATCGCGTCGAATTTAGCAGGTTTCCCGTCCTCATCTTTCTCCCACCGAGAGTAATTGACCAAGTGATTGGGCTTAGTCGGTCTGGGGCCGAAAACATCCTCAGGGATTTCCGTTTCCGGAGCATCGGCATAGAGTTCCTTATGACGATCCGCCTCTGTGTAGGGCCCATGCACTCCCCCATAGCAAAGCCAAAGGAACCAGGGCTTATCATTTGCCTGAGATTCATTCCGGATATAGTCCACCGCGAGTTCCGTGTAACGATCCGTCGAATACCCATTCAGAGGGACCCGCTGGCCTCCGTTGAAGCGGACGAGAGTTCCATAAAAATAGGCACTTCCATTTTCCTTCGGTCCAGCGCGGTCCCAAATGACCGAGTAATCCCAATCCCGGCCATGGCCCACATCCTCTCCGAGGTGCCACTTGCCAATGCAAGCGGTCTTGTATCCGTTTGCTCGAAAATTCGCCGGCCAGAACGGTTGAACCTCAGAGTCGTAATCACATTTTGGATAATGAGACGTATCGAAGCTCTTGATGGCATGCTGGAACCGTCCAGTCAATGTCATGGAGCGCGACATTTGGCAGGAAGCCCCGGTATAGCAGGTCCGAAAGCGCAAGCCCGAAGCGGCCAAGGCATCGATATACGGCGTGTGCACCCATTCGTGCGCTTCCTCGTAAGCGCTAATCGAACGCCGCGATTGATCATCTGTAAATATGTATAGAATGTTCGGCCTGTCGGCAAAGGTGCGGGTGCCTTTTCCCCAAAGGGGAAAGGCCAATAGGGTGACCAAGAGGGGGAAACGTGGCCAATTTTGCAGCCTGGCAATCAGCTTTTTAATGCAGTCATCCATACCAACAGACAATTTTAGGTCTAATCGATGCCTAGACAAGTTCTGATTGAAATTGACCGTGAACTCGTCCCGGCTTTGTGTTTAGCCCGTGCTTGAACCGTGCTAAAAATCCTACATTCTCTTAACGACCCGCACACCTCTCATGACCCCTCACCTAATACCAAGCTTCGGCAAGCAGACCGGCCACGGCTACAAGAAAATTACCGAAGCTGGCGACACTTCCGCTGGAGGCCTAGACACGCAGATGGATTTCGGTATCAAGATGCACCGCCGCGGCGAATCGATCGACGAGGCAAGTTCCAAAGAAAGCGTATGGGTACTTCTCAGGGGCGCGGCCAAAGTCGAGGTCGATGGATCCACCCACGAGTTCCAA
>DKNL01000054.1 GCA_002474325.1 Opitutales bacterium UBA7389 | reverse complement strand
AAGCCCTGCTAAGGAAGCGGATTAGAAACGTGTCTTTCCCGGATGCTATGTGCCATTACTTTTTTGAAAACGGACCCTGCCTTGAATTCCACGAGATGACCGTGCAAGGCCCATTGAAAATCGTGGATGGCCCCAAAGAGCGGTTGGCTAAAAAACTACAACAACGTTTCACCGGCACACGAGAACCCGGTCAAACGGACGAGGCGTTCGCTCGCCAGGCGTTGGTACGATTTCTGCCCATTGCCTTTCGACGGCCCGTGGATTCAAGAGACATCGACACCTTTCATAACATTGCCAAGAATCACTGGGCAGCGGGCCATTCCTTCGATGAAGGTATGCATCTTGTCATTCGCTCTATTCTAATCTCTCCGCGATTTCTCTATCGCTTGATCAATCCGGGTGAAATGGACGCCTACGACCTGGCTAGCCGCGTGTCCTATTTCCTCACTCAAGGACCGCCCGATGAAAAGCTCATTGAGCTAGCCGCAGCAGGAACGCTTTCGAATCCTGAGGTCCTGCGTAGCGAAGCCATACGATTGCTTCCCAACAAAGCGGAAGACGCCATGATTCAGAGCTTCACCAGCCAGTGGTTGGACACCCGATTACTTCCGGGTATCATGCCGGATCCGGTATTCAAATTCACCGCCGGAGAAATCATCATAGCTGAGCAGGAGGTAGAACATTTCTTCACAGAGATGCTGACGAAAAACCTGCCGATGACAGACTTCATCGATCCGAACTTCCACTACACCTCACCCCAATTTGCCAAAGACAATTACCAGTATCCCATTGAGATCTCCTACGATGATCCTTGGGATAGGAGTAAATTTGAAATCCAAAAGCTGCCCTTAACCCGTGGGGGACGATTCGGAGGACTACTTGCGCAATCCGCCATCATGACGGCCACCGCTAATGGCGTGGACACCCAGCCGGTGTTGCGGGGTGTGTGGGTTTTGGAAAATATTCTGGGCACCCCTCCACCCGAACCGCCCAAGAGTGTGCCAGCACTCACTCCAGATATCAGAGGAGCCAAAACGCCGCGCGAGATGCTGGCCGCGCACATGGCGGATCAGGCCTGCACAGGTTGTCACAGCCGCATCGACCCGATCGGCTTCATGCTAGAAAATTTCGATCCCGTGGGCAACTGGCGCGAACGTTGGCCCGAGGTCGATAGTCCGATCGACTCTACCGGAGTCCTACCTGACGGAACCCTCATCAACGATATCACCGATTTCAAAGCCTGGCTCGTCGACCACATCGACCTATTCTCCCAATGCCTGTCCGAGAAGCTGATGATATACGCCACTGGCCGCGTCCCCAACTATCTGGAGCGGCACGAGATTGCACAGCTCGTTCAAGAAAACCACGAAAGAGGAAATGGTTTCCAAGATCTCCTCCTGTCCCTTATCACCAGCGATATTTTTCGAACAAAGTGAGATAAGCCTATAATCCCTTTCTCGCCCCTCCTCCTAATGGTTCCCGAGGCGATTTCGCTTAAATCAAGCTGCCAAAACCCAAGGAAACAAATACTCGTTTTAAATTTGTTGAGCCAAACTGTAATGAGGCTGATTCTTCGTTCAGCGTCGGAAAGTTTCCCGCTCAAGCACGCCCACCATCTCATGAAGTTACTAAAAGGCATCGCGCTAACCGCTCGGCTTGGCATTATGGCGCTGTTCGCACTTTCGATCCTAAATAAGGAGGAAGCCCGGGCGGATTCAAAGACGGATAGACCGAACGTGATTGTCATCCTGACCGACGATCAGGGTTGGGGCGATCTGAGCGTTCACGGCAACACGAATATCAGCACCCCGAATATTGACCGCCTCGCTGCGGAAGGCATGGCATTCGACCGCTTTTACGTCAGTCCCATTTGCTCGCCGACTCGCGCTGAGTTTATGACGGGTCGCTACAATCCCCGCACCGGTGTTAAGTCCGCCAGTCGCGGCGAAGAGCGTTTGGATTTAGACGAGACTACCATTTTCGAGGATTTCAAAGCCGCGGGCTACCACACTGCGGCATTCGGCAAATGGCACAATGGCATGCAGCCGCCGTATCATCCGAATGCCCGGGGTATCGATGAATACTAAGGTTTCTGTTCTGGACACTGGGGGGACTACTACTCCCCGATGCTGGAGCATCCCAGGGGGTGGCTGTCCGCGCCGATCTGAACAAAGGAGCCGGTAGCTATATCGAGTTCGCCCTTAAGATAGACCGTCCGGGAAATTACGATTTGTCCCTATCGCTCAATGGCGAGGGGGCTTGCGAGCTTTTGACGGCTCCCGTTGTCAACGATGCCAAGCAGGCAGATGAGGGGTATCCTATGACGAAACTCATGGACATAGAGAAGGCTCAGTCCGAAACTTTCGATCTTGTTTCAGCAAGGGGAATCCGCTTTGATCAGGTAGGCTTGCATTTGCTGCGCTTCAGTTCTCAAGTCCCCAAACAGCAGTTAACGATCGATCGAATACGGCTTCTGAGTCGTAACTAAAGTTTTAATACATAAAGAACCATGAATCGTCGCCACTTCATAAAACGCCGAGTAGCGGGAACAGCTATCCTGGCAGCTTCCGGCCTCGTGCACAAAGCGAGTGCTCAAAATCTACCTTCTCCCGATCGGCAAAACCCCGACATTCTCGATGTCGACGTACTCGTAGTGGGAGGCGGATCCGCAGGTCATGTGGCTGCCATTCAAGCGGGGCGCCTTGGCACGAAAACCGTCTTGCTGGAACGCAACTCTCAGCTCGGGGGGACGACTACTACCGGAGGCGTCAATTTCCCCGGCCTCTTTCACGCCTGGGGAAAGCAATACATTTCTGGGATCGGTTGGGAACTCGTCGCGAAGACGATGAAGGTCGATGGAAAGGAATTTCAGGACTTTACCAAAGTCCCCAACCGCCATCCTGATCACCAAGTACGCGTTAATGCCCATCTGTATGCCTTGCTAGCGGAGGAGGCCTGTTTGGAAGCGGGCGTTTCCCTGGCCTACTATCAGTTTCCTCAAACGATCGAAAAAACCTCGGACGGCTGGCTCGTCACTGTAGTGGGGCAAGGGGTACAGTACCAGTTGCGCTGCCGCCAAATCGTCGATTGCACAGGCAGCGCTTCCGTTGTCGGTATGTTGGGCCTTGAACGGATGTGGAGCGACGTTCGCCAGCCCGGAACGCAAATGGTTGTCTTCAAGGGCTTCGACGAAAAAGTTGTGCAAGAGAACAAGGTGCTCATCCAGAAGATGTACGACGAAGCGATCGCAGACGGCAGGCTCCAGAAAGGGGATACGTGGAGAGGCGATGCAATGGCGCCGTTCAGTGGATCGAGTGGTAGCAACCACATCTTCGGCGCCAACTCATCCACTGCCGCTACACAAACTCAAACGAACTTGGCCGGTCGGAAGCACGTCTTGCGTATGCTCAAGTTCATGAAGACCATACCTGGGGGTGAGAACGCAACCATCGACAGGATGATGAACGAAACCGCCAGTCGCGAAACCTATCGTATCAAAGGCGAAACCATGATCACCGTGCGCGACTACACCTCCGGCCGGATCTTCGACGACGCTTTGTCCTACTCGTTTTATCCAATCGATTTGCACGACGAACACGGGGTGAAGCCTAAACCACTCCCTCATGGCAAAGTGCCGACCATCCCAAGAGGCGCTCTGATTCCGAAGGGCTCGAAAAATATCATGGTGGCCGGTCGCTGCTTATCCAGCGATCGCCTCGCCAACTCGGCGGCCCGCGTGCAGGCCTCTTGCATGGGTATGGGTCAAGCGGCGGCAGTCACCGCTTCTCTGGCCGCCAAATCCGGCGTGACGCCAAGCGAAGTTCCGCTGGATCAGATCCATGCGAAGTTAAAGGAGCACGGCGCCATTGTCCCAAAAGGAACCAGGGCATAGGTTTTAGAGAATGACCAATAATTCCAATTTCTTCGTAACCTTGCCCCATTCGCTTCTAAAGATCATTTCCTCTTATCGATATACCCTCCGGGTATACCTCAACTCGAAAGCCAACCTTTCGAATTCGAATGGCACTTCGTCTACTCGAAAGCGATTTATAGGGCACTCTCTTAGATGAGTCGCCAGCGCAGCGCCGTTTCCCTGCTGGTTGCATTCAGCTTCATCGTGTTGGCGGTGACGGGCGTGCTCGCCTTCATTTTGCCGTTTTCAATCCGAATCATCGGTTTGCATGCCCTTATCGGGTTTGGCTTCGTCGGCCTGATTGCCTTTCATGTATTCAACAATTTCAGACAGCTTTCTGGCTATCTGAGAAGCCGTGTGGTCTGGGGAACCTTAGTGGCCACTATTATATTGGTCGCCGTCTTTCTCTGGCAGCCCGCCCCGGTGCGCAAGGTGTTGCACCTAAGCGGCAACCTTGGCCCAGCCCTTGACCGCTTCGAAGTTACCGACGAAGGTATGCGTTACCAGTACGTCCCCGATCCGCGTTACCGGATGGCCTTGAACGTTCGAAGGGGTTCGGCTTTCGACGGAAGCAATCCTCCCGACTTCGCTATCTGGTTGGAGAACGCTTCGCACTATCATATCAAGACTCTGCATACGCCCCAGAGTCCAACTAGCGCATCGGCAACTTTGCCTTACTGGGACTTCAAGCGGCGCGGTTGGGTAGAAGCGAAGCGGGAGGCGGATGCCTCTGGAAAGAAAATCGAGGAGGAGCTCGAAGTCCATGCCCTTGCCGGGGCGACTCAGAACAGCTCCTTCGATCCGGCCGATTACATTTTGCCTGATGAAGCGGAAGAATCTCTGCCTTACCGCCTGCTTATCGAAATCGACCAGGCGGATGACGATCAGGCTTCGCTTGTCTACGGCGTTGACATCGACAATGCCTACCCGCGGACGTTCCAGCTACTCGATCTCGTCGGCTACCCGGTAAGGGAAGAGGACGACGATGAGGGAAAGGAAGAATGGGCTCTCTACTACATTGATGAAACCTTCGACTCGGCCCTTAAATTAATCGATAGTGCCTTGCTTACCATTGAGCGTGGCAGTGGCGATAAGGGCAAGATGAGCAAATGATGAGGCACTCTCTTAACAACCTAGGAGCATAAATGAAAATCCACGCAAAGATCTCTTTTCCTCTAGGACTCGTTCTATTGGCCTTGCTCACTTGCTTGGCGGGATGCTCCCAGCAAGAATCCTCGACGGCGAGTGAATCGAAGGCGGCGAAACGCCCCAACATCCTCTGGCTGGTCATCGACGACATTGGGCTTGAATTCTCCTGCTATGGTGAGGAGCTGATTGAAACCCCGAATATCGATAGACTAGCTAGAGAGGGTACCCGCTTCACCGATGCCTTTTTGACCTCCCCTGTTTGTTCGACTGCCCGTTCTGCTATGATAACCGGGATGTATCAAACCACGATCGGGGCCCACAATCATCAAAGCGGGCGGGGAAAGCGGAAAATCCACCTGCCGGGGGAGGTGGCACCTGTTCCGGTTCTGTTTCAAGCGGCGGGATACTTTACATCAAATGGGGACTACCCAAAGAAGCGGGATGGTCTGGGCAAAAACGATTACAACTTTGAGTGGGATGAATCCATCTATGACGCACCCTACCATGGAGAAAGAGATGACAACCAACCGTTCTTTTCCCAGCTCCAACTTTGGGGAGGTAAGAACCGCCATAGTCAACGGTGGGTCGAGGAAGTACGGCCGGCGGCCTTGGAAAATGTGACTCTGTCAGAAAGCGTGCAATTGCCTCCTTACTATCCCAGAGATCCTCTGATTCTGGAGGACTGGGCTCAATATTTGGATACGGTTCAATATACGGATCAGTTGATTGGCCAGATTCTCGACCAGCTGGAAGCGGAAGGCATTCTTGATGAAACCGTTATCATCCTCTTTGGGGACAACGGCATTAGCCACGCTCGGGGCAAACAGTTCGTTTACGATGAAGGCATTCGTATGCCTTTGATTATTCGAGGACCGGGAATCGAGCGTGGCAAGGCCCGTGATGATCTGGTTGAGCATATCGACCTGGCGGCCACCTCTCTAGCCTTGGCTGGAGAGACGGTTCCTGAGTGGATGCAGGGAGATGACATTCTTGCCCAAGACTATGAGCCGAAGGACGCAGTATTCGCGGCCAGAGATCGCTGCGGGGAGACCGTCGACATGACGCGTTCCGTTCATACCGGAAAGTACAAATACATTCGCAACTTCTTTCCAGACCGTCCCCATCTTCAACCGACAAACTACAAGGATACAAAACCGATCCTTATCCGCCTGCGTGAATTGTATGCTGAGAGCAAACTGAACGCCTTGCAGGAAGAGCTGCTGTTCGCCCCTAAGCGGTCGCTCGAAGAACTCTACGATATCGAAGCCGATCCCTACGAAACGCAGAATTTGGTGGAAGATCCGAATTATGAGACTGTATTGAGATCTCTTCGACAGCGTCTCAAGGTATGGATGGAGGAAACCAAGGACCCAGGCCCAGAATCTACCGATGATTATGCCGCCGAAATGGAATACCAGATTGAAAGGAATCGGAGAAACCCAGCGGCCTATGCTGCGGTCAAAGGGAATGTCGAACTGTACAGACGTTGGGCCACCGAACGGCCGTATGTTCCACTATCTGAATAATCGAATCCTATGATTATGAAAAACGTAGGTTGTATGGCTTTTTTAAAAGAGATTACTTCAATCGTGCTGTTCTTTCTGTTGTCCGGCCGCTTGCTTTGCGCCGCCGAAACCGATTCGATTGATTTTGCCCATCAAATTGTGCCGATCCTGCAGCGGCACTGCGCGGAGTGCCACGGGGGCGAGGAGGCTGAAGGCGGCTTTTCGATCAACAATCGACGACTTTTCCTGGAAGGCGAAGCAGCCGTTCCGGGCAACGCGTATGAATCGTTGTTCATCGAATTGATTCAAGACCCGGATCCTGAATATAGGATGCCCTCCGAAGAAAAGCCGCCCGTGCCGGAAGCGGAGGTGGCTTTGCTAAAGCGATGGGTTGACGAGGGACTTCCATGGGAGCCGGGTTTCACGTTTGGCGAACCAGCCTACGAGCAGCCATTGAAGCCCCGCTTGCCGGAGCTGCCGCCGTTCGTGAAGGGAAGGAGCAATCCGGTAGACCGGTTCATCGACGCTTATCTGACTGAGGGTGGCTATCCGGATCCCCGGCCACTGGACGATTCGACTTTCCTGCGTCGCGTATCTATGGATTTGGTGGGGCTACTGCCAACAGTTGAGGAAACGCGAACTTTCCTCTCGGACAAATCTCCAGATAAACGTCAACGGGCAATTGATTCCCTTCTGGCTCGCGACATCGACTACACCGAGCATTGGCTGACCTTTTGGAACGATCTCCTGCGTAATGACTATGATGGTACAGGTTTCATCACTGGCGGTCGATCGCAGATCAGTATCTGGCTCTATGGCTCGCTTAAGGAGAACAAGCCCTACGATTCAATGATTAGCGAGTTGATCGCCCCCCCGAACGACGAAAGCTCGGGGTTCATCGACGGGATCAAATGGCGTGGTGTTGTTAGCACGGGCCAAAGCCTTCCTATCCAATTCGCTCAAAGCGTTTCCCAGTCCTTTCTTGGCATCAACCTGAAGTGCGCTTCTTGCCACGACAGTTTCATCGATCAATGGACCCTTGCGGATTCCTACAACCTAGCTGCGGTCTACTCCGAAGAACCTTTGGAGCTGACTCGCTGCGATAAGCCCACTGGCGTGATGGCAAAGGCCGCTTGGCTCTTTCCGGAAATTGGCCAAGTCGATCCATCGGCTCCCAAGACCGAACGCTTAGAGCAGTTGGCTGCTTTATTCACTCATCCTCAAAATGGTCGCGTCACGCGAACGATAGTCAACCGTCTCTGGGCCCAGTTTATGGGACGCGGCATAGTGCATCCACTAGACGCAATGGGTACCGAACCATGGAATACCGATCTGCTCGACTGGCTCGCTTACGACTTCAAGAAAAATGGATACGACATCAAGCAGACCTTGCGTCTAATTACCAACTCCCATGCCTACCAAAGCCAGGCTTCGAGTTTGAATGAAGGCGATAACGCTGACTACGTTTACCGTGGACCGGTATCCAAACGCCTGACCGCCGAGCAATTCGTCGATGCGGTTTGGAGAGTTGGCAATACTGCTCCCGCGGCTATGGACGCGCCAATCGCTCGCGACAAGGTTTCTGACGGTCTCGTTGAAGAACTCTCCGTACCCATTACCTGGATATGGGGAGCCTCATTGGATGATGGACTGCCTCCCCATGGAGAACGGGTCATCGCCTATCGAACGTTTTCGCCAGCGAAATCGCTAAGCTCCGCAACCTTCGTAGCGGCTGCCGATCTCGAATACGAAGTGATCTTCAACGGAGAGCTAATTTTTAGCGGTCGGGGATGGAAGGATCTTAAAGCGGGCGTTATCACCTCGCGAATAAGACCCCAAGAAAACTGCCTGTTAATCGGCGCTGAAAACGCCGGATCCAGGCCTAACGCAGCGGGGATTTTCTGCGCGATTCGCCTCGAATATGAGGACGGCAGCCATGAAGTCATACAAACAGACGAACAATGGCTAACCCGTTCCATCCCTCCTGACACCGCGGACCTGACCGAATACGACCTGGATTCCGGTGACTGGGATCGCGCTCGTATTGCTAACGATACCGGATGGGAAAAAGGAACCAATGAACGTGCCGGGACGATTCTTGCCAAAGCTTACGTGGGCCGAGACAAGCCCGTGCGGGCCGCTCTCGTGAAGAACAATAGTCTGATGCGAGCCCTCGGTCGGCCAAATCGGGATCAAATTGTCACCTCTCGACCGAACGAGCTTACCACCTTGGAGGCAGTTGATTTATCAACGAGCTTCCCGCTGATCGATTACCTGCGGTCCGGAGCTGGCAGATTGCTGGAGCGCCACGAGAAAGATCCAACTAGCCTCATCGACGACATCTACCTGACCCTGATGACTCGATTTCCAAGCAAAAGCGAACAACGCTTGCTGCGCGGCGCTATCGGACGGAGTCCGGACTCGGAGTGCGTGACCGACGTACTTTGGGCCTTGGTAATGACGCCCGAATTCTTCATTCTTCGATAGCCCTGAACCGTAATTTTAAATACATGAAGTTCGAAATCGATTCGACAGCTCCCGAGTCCATCGTCAGGAGGGATTTTATCAAGAAGCTTGCCCTCGCGTCGAGCGCGGCCTGGATGTCGGGAGTGCCAAGACTGGTTAGAGGAACCGGGTTTGAAACTCCCGCTGCTAAGGCCGATGCCTGTATCCTGCTCTGGATGGGCGGAGGAATGGCAGCCCCGGAGACCTTCGACCCGAAACGTTACGCTCCCTTCGAGAAAGGAATGGCAGTCGATTCCGTCCTGAGCACTTTCCCCGCAATCGATACCGTCGTAGATGACATCAAGATATGCGCCGGGCTGGAGAGCATCGCCCGTATCATGGATCGCGGTACACTGATTCGTTCCGCGGTGCAGCCCGACCTGGGCAGTATACTGCATTCGCGGCACCAGTACCATTGGCACACCGGCTACGTACCCCCGCAAACCGTTGCCTGCCCCCATATTGGCGCTTGGATGGCCCGAGTGCTCGGTCCTCGCAACGAAGTGATGCCGCCCTTCATCAACATCGGTCAGCGCCTGGAAGGCGTGGGCGAGAAAGAGGAGCTCAAGGCCTTCACCACAGCTGGTTTCTTCGGAAGCGAACACGGCCCGATGAACCTGCCGTTCCCCGAGCAAGCCGCTCAATCGGTTCGTCCCCCAGAAGGCATGTCTGGCAAGCGCTTCGTCAATCGGAACAAATTGTTTCGTAAGCTTGTGGATCGCAGCCCTCATCGCGAGCACGCGAGCGATTATCAGCAGGAGTCGCTAATGCGATCGATGGAAAGCGCTTACCGGCTGCTCAACTCGAAGGAGCGCGAAGCCTTCGACATCGAGAAGGAGCCCAAGGAAATTCGCCAGCGTTACGACACCAGTCGCTTCGGTCGAGGATGTCTCCTGGCCCGACGGTTGGTCGAGAATGGAGCCCGCTTCGTAGAGGTGACTACCGAGTACGTGCCATTCCTTCACTGGGATACCCACGCGGGCGGACACGACACGGTCAACCGGATGCACAGAGAAATCGATCGCCCTATAGCCCAACTCGTTTTGGACCTCGAAGAAAGGGGTTTGCTGGATCGGACACTCATCATCGTGGCCTCCGAGTTTAGCCGCGACGCGATGATAGAAGGCAAGCCGGGATCCGAGGCGAATGATCAAGCCGCATTCAAAGGCGATTTCATCGAAGAAGAAAAGCACTACGGACTACATCGTCATTTCACCGGCGGGACCAGCGTCGCTCTTTTCGGCGGAGGCGTGAAGAAGGGTTTTTTGTATGGCAAGACGGCAGATGAACGGCCCTTAGTCGCCGTCGAGAATCCAGTGACGATAACCGACCTTCACGCCACCATAATGACTGCGATGGGTATCAGTCCCAAGACCGAATTTTCCATCGAGGACCGCCCCTTTTACGTGACTGAAGACGGGAAAGGTTCCCCCGTTCGCGAAATCTTTGCATGAATTGTCGCCCCTCATGCCATCTGCCTAATAGAAGATTGATAAAGAGAGTGTGTGACCGCTGTGCGATTCGAGGATTGCGAAGATCCTCCTTCTTTCTATAACTCCAAGCATGAGGCTAGCCTGGATTTTTCTTTCCCTTGGACTCATATCCATTCTTTCCGCAGTCGATACCCTTCCTCAACGTGAGGTGAACAATGTTTACCGCTAGCCTATCACAACGGAGAACGCAGTGCCTAATCAATGGATCCGAGTAATGTGAGCCGCTATATGAAAGCGATACCAAACACCAAGGACTAACCCCTTAACCTACTTTTCAATGATTCACGCCAAGGGCTTATTAGCGATCGACTGGATTATTATCGCGGTCTACGCCTTCTCCACGCTCTACCTGGGCTGGTGGTTCGCGCGAAAGCAGAGGGACGCCAATGAATACTTTGTTGGATCGGGAAAAATGAACCCCTTCCTGATCGGCGTTTCTTTGTTTGCGACGCTGTTGAGCACTATTTCATACATGGGCATACCTGGTGAAATGCTCGGAAAGGGTCCGGTCAACATGACCGATATACTCTCCTATCCTTTCATTTTTCTGGTGGTCGGTTTTGTGCTGTTGCCGGTTTACATGAGAGTCAAGGTCACCAGCGCCTATGAATTGCTGGAAAATAAACTTGGCCTTAGCATTCGTCTATTGGGCGCCTCGCTTTTTATAGTGCTTCGTTTGTTTTGGATGACGCTGCTCGTGTTTCTTACGGCCAAGGCGATTGCGATCATGATCGGAGCGGATGAGAAATACATTCCCTGGATCGTCGTTATAACTGCCGTGTTCGCGATAACGTACACGTCTTTAGGGGGTCTCCGTGCAGTGGTTATCACCGACCTCATGCA
>DKNL01000211.1 GCA_002474325.1 Opitutales bacterium UBA7389 | reverse complement strand
TTTGGGACGGGATCCATGCAGTAGTTGCTGGAGAGGAAATCACTCCGATGCACGCGGATTGGAGTAATCTCCGGACAGAATTAGAAAAGCTACTTGAAGAGCCGCCGCAACAAGAGGACCAAAGCCAACAAGAGAACCAAGAACAGCAACAAGAGCAAAACTCAAACGAACAGGAATCCGAGAACAACAAGCAAAGCGATTCTAACAATCAAGATTCTGATCAAGGGGATGACCAGGAATCAACCGACCAACAGAATTCCGAAGAAAATGGGAGCCAGAAAAAGCCCCAACAAGAGCAGCAAGAGCAAAACGGATCCGAGCAACAACAACAGAAAGGCAATGAAAACGATCAGCAGGTCCAGGAGCAAGAACGTATTGGCGATATAGATGATGCCGCGGAATCGCCCGACCTCGACCAAGAACGCTCTCAAAAAGCCAAACAAGAAACTCGAGAAGTAGGTGGAGAACCGTCAGAGCAGACTCCTCGTTCGGCGAAGCAAGCAATGACCTTGCAGCAACTTGAGCAGCTTAAGCAGCAAGACAAGCCCGGAGCTCTCCAAATGCTTCTTCAAAATGCTGAGCGATCCGACAAACCAGCCGACCGCAAACCTCAAAAAGACTGGTAATGCCTAAGGCCTATCCCAAATTCAAATACGTGTTTTGGTCCGTCCTGGTCTGGTCATTGGGACTGGCTTTCGCTCCTGGACAGCAGGTTTACTGGTCACCCAGCTCAGGCACTCTTCAACAAGGAAAATCCAACCGACTCCAACTTCACTTTGAAGGCTGCTCACCAGCGGGCAATGTCGATTTGCCTAATATGCCAAACGTCGACTTTACCCGAGTTGGACAGAGCAGCTCCATGAACATATTCAATTCACAGGTAGTGCAAAAGCTGATCGTCGAGTACCAGGTGTCGCCCAAGTCCCAGGGTGAGCTGACAATTCCTGAGTTTACTGTGGATACAGATCAAGGAACCTTTAACGTTCCAACGGCCAAATTCGATATTACTGAAGCTACCGTGGGGAACACCGGCATGCGGCCGGAAGATATTTTCAAGAGCGAGCTAAGTGCTATCGAAGATTCGATTTACGAAGGGGAGATTTTCACTCTGCGCTACGTGTTAGGAGTCCGGCAAGACTATCAGAATCGCCTCAATGACATCTCCCAGCCTCAGTGGAAGCCCGTGGGTGTGGTTACAAAAGGGTTCGAAAACCATCGGTCGTCGAATTTCAAATTCCGAACTCACAACTACTCGGCCATATTGTTCGATTCACCAGCTATGGCCACGCGGAATGGGACGATCAAGTTGCCGAAGGTAAACCAAACCGTATCCATGGTTGTAGGACGTAGAAGAGGGTTTATTTTCGATGATCCGGTAGTGGATAATTACAATATCGCTTCGGAAACGCTGGAATTGGAGATTCAACCCCTTCCAACAGGCGAACCGCCATCGTTCACCGGCGCGGTAGGCGAGTTCGGATTTGAATCGACTATAGTTCCAGAAATCGTCCAGGTAGGCGAGCCTATCACATGGACTTTAAAATTGAGCGGCACTGGCAATTGGCCCCAAGGATTTTCGCTTAATCCAAGAAATGTAGCTACAAGCTTCCGAACGATTCAGCCGGATATTAATAAGGAGATTTCCGAGGAATCGCCCTTCGAGGGCAGCCTCATGGAAGACATCGTGCTCATCCCTACCGAGATTGGTGACTTCCAATTCGGGCCTGTTGAATTCAGCTTTTTCAACCCAAAGTCCGAACGCTACGAAACCATAAGTGTCCCAGAAAAGACTATCGTCGTCAACTCGATCTCCCCAAGCCGAAGCACCGGGCAACCTCAACGCGATCCTCTAGTTCCCAACCCAGCTACAGTCGAGGATAGCCAACCCGCATTCAACTTGGATCCAAGCGGTATCAATATGCTCAGTAAGCCTGCAGAGCTTCTAAGGTCCCCAATGGAACCGGGACGGCAAGGAGCAATTCCGCAAGGAGGAACCCGCTTGGGCTATCTCGCTTTTTCCTTCATTGCCCCCGCCCTTCTGTGGCTGGGCATCGCGTTTGTCCGATCCATAAAGATGGATCCTAACCGAACTCGCCGACACGCATTTAAGCAGCTTAAGGCGACCGCCATGTCATTGGACAACTCGGAGTCCGAATTGCGGAAAACGCAGTTGGCCTGGAGAGAAGCGGCAAAACAATTCTGGGATATCGAATTGGAAGAGCCTTCGTCAGAAGACATAGCCGAAGCCGTTTCCGAGAAGAGCAATGCCGAGGTTGGCAAACGCTGGAAGATTCTCTGGCAAAACTCCGACAAGATGCTATTCGGAAAAAAAGCGCCGTCTTTCAAGGAGTGGCAAACGGAGCTTCGCGATCTCATCTCCCAAAATCGAGCCCCCGGTATGTCGCTCAATCAGATTTTCACCCAAAGAGCCTGGTTCGCGTCCCTCGCCTTGCTTTGCATCGCGTTGTCTACTTTGGAAAGCGATAGCGATGAAGGCATCGACAACTACAACGCGGGCGCTTTCGCGAAGGCGGAGACCAACTGGAAACTGGCGCTGGATTCCAGCAGCGGCGACTGGGCCCTGCGGAATAATCTCGGTCTAACAGCAGCACAGCAAGACAAGTGGGGTGAAGCTATCGCCCACTGGACTTCGGCCTTTCTACTACAAACCCGCAATAGCGATATCAAGTGGAATCTAGAAGTGGGCCTAAGCAAAGGCGGCGGCTACCACCCCACTCTCGCCCGTCTCGTCAAAGGCGACGGACTCATGGCCTACGTTTCACTGTGGACTCCAGCCCAATGGGAAAGCCTTGTTTATTTTGCGATGATTGTGGCGGGAATCGCCTTTTCGGTATGGGTCGCGTTCGCCTATACTTCGAACTTCAGGCGTATTCGCTTTGCCCTAGCAATCACTGGACTCGCTTCTGTAGCCTCAGCATTCGCTTTTGAGTATGCTCGCAGTCAATACGGTTTCATGGCTAATCCAAGCGCACTTGTCGTCATTTCCGAGGATCGTTTGAAAAGCGTGCCAACCGACCTGGATGTGGAGCAAATCGAGACTCCCTTGCCCGCGGGATCAATCTGCATCGCTTCGAAATCCTTCCTTGGCTGGGTAAAAGTCATTCTTCCCAATGGAGAGGAGGGATGGTCGCGCAAGGAGAACTTCGCCTTGGTCTATGAGGCCGGTATCGTTGACCAACGCATTTCAGGATCGCCGTAGATCTTCCGATACGATAATTGAGAGCATCCCTCGCTGCTCCTCTGTAAATTTGGCGTTACTAGACGTTTAACTGCTTCAACTTGAAATAACTATTACGAATTACGCGTTCATCAATCGGTTAAACGGAAGTTTTTGAACTAATGGATTTCTTTAAACGCAACTGGTCGACTCTGATCTTGATAGGAGCTTTAGCAGCATACCTAGGATTCAGCATGGGTACCGATAAATGCCCGGTTTGCGTCGTCAGCGATTTGGTTTTTGGCGGTTCTCAATCGGAAAGCGATAGCCGGGCTAAAGCGATTGGAAATCAAATAGCCACAGAGTGGCAAGCTGTGAGCATCATAGGAGAAAATATTAGCTCCGAAAGCAGCCGGGGCAAAGTCGCTCTGATTGTATATTGGGCAACCTGGTGCGCACCATGCCTCGAGGAAATCCCCGCCCTTATCGCGCTGCGCGATGAATATGGGCGCCAAGATGTCGATATTATCGGCGTCTCTCTTGATCAGCCATCAAAAGATATCGACACATTCGTCAGCGCCAGGGACATCAACTACGAAATCGTACGCAACACCGAGAGCTTGGATAAAGCTTTTGGACCTATAGGCTACATCCCCACTATCGTCGTTCTCGACCGCAATGGCAAAGTGCAACAAAGATACACAGGGCTAGTTGGGAAAAGCGTGCTGCAAGATCAAATCGAAACCCTGCTTGCCAAGTCTACGTGAATACGTGGCAACTTGAGTAAATAGGATCGTCATGCATCTTCTACAAAGGATTGAAGCCAATTACCAGCTCCGCCGCCTGGTTGATCTAGGATTTTCCTCAAAGTCTGGCTGCCTTCTTGAGCTTTTGAAAGTCGTTCAGGATTCTCCAGGCAATTCAGTAATTCTTCCTGCAGCGCATTCGGATGGGCCGCCCCTTGCACGTATTCCGGATACAGGGACCTGTCTAAAAGGATATTGGCCATTCCAATGTAGGGGACCCTGACCAGAATTTTCCCCAGCAAAAAGGTGAGCGGGTGGACTCGATACACGATCGCTCCCGGCACCCCAGCCAATGCGCAATTGAGGGACATCGTTCCCGAACTGGTCAATACGCAACGGGCCCTTGTTCTTTCAGAATTAGAGACGAGCTCGACCCGACTAGCCAATGCCGGACGCTCTTCCAGCAATTCCGATAGCAGTTCTCGGTTAGTATCGCTTGAATAGATACATTTAACCTTCAATTCAGCCTTGCGTTCCAATAGTAGCTCAAGGGCGGAAAACATAACTGGAGCGATCCTTGAAATGGGGCCCTCTCGACTTCCCGGCAATAGCAGAACCTCTCCCTCCGGATCATAAATGATCGGCAATTCATAATCCTTTCCCAGAAAGGGATGGCCCACGAATTTCGTGTCCAAATCGGTGTCGCTAAACGAATCTACCTCGAAAGGGAAAATCACCCCGAGCCCATCAAGAAAACGTGCCATCTTAAAACGACGTCCCGCTTTCCAAACCCAAACTTGAGGGCTTATGTAGTAAACAAGCCGAATCGCTCCACCGGACTTGCTGGTAACCTTCTTAGCATGCAGCACTTCCGCGATTCGCAAGTTCAGCCCTGGGTAATCGACAAAACAAACAACCTTAGGTTTGTATTCAATTATCCATTTCACTATTGCGTCCCGCAACGCCTTGAATTCCGAGTACCTTTTCAGCGCTTCCGCGAAACCAATTACCGCATAGGGCATCATATCGAATATCATATCAGCCCCGGCCTTTTTTAATTCGGGGCCTCCCAAGGCGGCGACATTGGTACCGACATTGGTATCGAGAAACGAACGTAACATTCTAGCGGCCTGTTCGTCGCCACTGTGCTCTCCTGCAATGATCAAAACGTCTACTGGACCCTTTTGCGGGGCCGGCAATGAGAAAACGAGTTCCATCTGATTATGGCGGGACATCGGCTAGGTGGATCTCAGGCGGAAACGCTCAAGCCGTCCTTTCACGGATTTGATTCGTTATCTGAATGGCCAAGTCCAAAGCAGTTCGGCCGAGCTCTCCACCAACTTTAGGATCCTTGCGATTCATTACGCTCTCGGCGAACGACTCGAGTTCCAGCCTGAGAGGCTCCCCTTTCTCGATTGGAACCTCACTCTTGTCCAATCCGCTGGCCCCAATCGCCACATGATGACCTGTTTGATTCATGAAATCCAAGGACAGATAGCCAGTGGACTGGAACACGCGGATTTCCCGAACCTTTTTCGAACTTACCCGGCTTACATTGAGGTTGGCTACGCAACCGTTCGCAAATTCGATTCGAGCGTTGGCTATATCTTCCGTCTTTGACAAGGCGGCAACACCGACACTCCGAACGTCAATCGGGTCAGAATTGACCAATTGCATCACTACCCCGATATCATGTATCATTAAGTCCAGGACTACGCCTACCTCAGTTCCTCTAGGTTGGTAGGGGGCCAAACGCTCCGCTGTAATATACTGCGGGCGATTGACCACTTCCTCTAGATAGCTCATGACGGGATTGAAGTGCTCGACGTGCCCTACCTGAACCAAGGCATTTGCTTCGCGAGCGGCTATCAATATCCGAGAAGCTTCCTCCACATTCGCGCAAATAGGTTTTTCTATAAGCAAGTGGCATCCCGCTTCCAGCAAGGGGATCGACACTTCGAAATGCTTGTCCGTAGGCACGACAACGCTTACGGCATCGCACTCTTTAGCCAGTTCCGGGAGCGAGGAGAAAACTGGACACTGATAGATTCCCCCTATTTCCCTCGCCCGCTCCTCATTCGTTTCGAATATGCCCGCCAGTTCCACTCCTTCCATCTCTCGATAGAGTCGAGCATGATGCTGCCCTAAATAGCCAACCCCGGCAACGCCGCACTTCAATTTTGAATCGCTCATCTTTCAATAAACTCTTGTGCCTTACCCCTGCTCTTCCAGACGTCCTTGTTTCAATCTCCAGGCTCGATCCAAACGACTCGCGTAGGTCGGATTGTGAGTCACCAGAACGAGAGCCACCTCTTTTTCGATGCAAAGATCCAGCAGGAGATCCATGATAGAGTCTCCCGTCTCTTCATCCAAGTTGCCTGTCGGTTCATCCGCCAACAACGCCTTGGGATTGGAAATCAGGGCCCTGGCAATAGCTACACGCTGCCTTTCGCCACCTGATAGAGTCGCCGGAAGGCTCGTCTTTCGACCGGCCAACCCAACTCGATCTAACAATTTCTCGGCCTCTCTTTCAGTATCCTCGTTCATGATACCCGTTATCCGTGCGGCAAGCAGAACATTCTCAAAGGCTCTCAATTCCGGTACAAGATAATAGCTTTGAAATACCATCCCCACCAAAGAACCTCGTTTCTTAGCCAAGGCCACATTGTTGAGCGTTTTCAAGTCTTGGCCTTCCCAGAAGATCGCCCCACTATCGGGTTTATCCAAACCCGCCAACAGATGCAGGAAGGTCGATTTTCCCGACCCAGACTCGCCCTGGATGCTGCAGCTTTCCCCCGAAGTAATGGAGAAATCGATTCCCTGGAGTACTTCGATCGACTTATTACCACTAATGAAGCTCCGAGCGAGCCCTTTAGTCTCTATAACGAAATCACTCACTTCTCAAAGCCTCTACTGGTTCAAGCTTGCTGGCTCGGTAAGCTGGGACCAGCCCGGCAAGCAAAGCCACTAGTATTGAAAGTACGGATATTATTATCAAATCCGACAGCACGACGTGGATTGGCAGATAGGAGAAAGCATAGATTTCCTTCATCGAGTCGCTTACCCCCATCGACCAGGATATCGCTTTCGTTATCTGCGTCCTAAATCCGAGCAAAGCGAACCCCATGCAGAAACCTGCGAATGTGCCCGTAACCCCGACGATCAATCCCTGTATACAAAAACAGCCCGCTACTTGGCGCGAAGTCGCACCCATAGCCGTGAACAGACCAATCTCGCGTGTCTTGCGAATTACGAATATCAGCAGCGACGACATAATCGAAAACGCAGCAACTATTACGATGATAAACAAGAGAAAGAACATCATCCGCTTCTCAAATTGAAGCACCGAGAGGAACTCAGCCTGAGACTCCATCCAACTCCGTGCATAAAAAGGACGCCCCAGGGATTCGGTTATCTCTCTTGCAGCCCCATCCGCGTCGACGTCTTCCTCCAATTCAACCCTAAGTCCATGGGCTCCCTCCCCGAGGTCGTAAAGATCCTGCATGAGTCTCAAAGTGCAAACAACCGTGTTCTCGTCCGCTCGCTGCCAACCAGTCTGGTAGATGCCCGCAACGCGGAGCAATCGAGGCAAAACCACTTCGTCTCCGCCGCTATTCTTAAGACGTAATCCCATCAGCGGTGTATAAACATCTACTTCGTCTCCAGGGGCCAGATTCAGCTGGGAAGCGAAGCCGACGCTTAAGAGAATCGAGTCGTCGTCCAAGTCGTTAATCGATCCGGAAATCAGATAGTTCTCATACTTGGCAAGCTCAGCTTCCGAGCGAACGTCAACTCCCTCAATAATTGGATACAATGGCTGATTCCGATAAAGGAGCATAACTACGCCATGAGCATAGGGGACCGCTCGCTCGATTTTCTCCGAAGCCTCCAAGGATTCAGCGAGACTGTCGGGATCAAACAGGATGGATCCATTAACGACTCTCAAATCCCCATAAGTATCCGCGATTTTGGTACGCAGCTCATGCCCAAAACCGCTAAATACGCTGTTGACCACTATCAACACGGCCACCCCGAGAGCCACGCCCGTAATAGACATGAAAGTGAACACCGGAAACCGCTTTCCCTGCGGAAAAAGATGCCTGAGAGCGATGTAGATATACCAGGGCATCCCGTGTATCATATCAGTTTAAGCAGTGCCAGCTAGGAGCGTAATTGCGGATAGAGAATGACATCGCGAATATTTTCCGCTTCCGTCAAAAGAGTGGTGATCCGATCGATTCCCACTCCCATCCCCCCAGCGGAAGGCATACCGTATTCGAGGGTTTCCAGAAAGTCGTCGTCGACATTCTGAGCTTCCTCGCCCGCCTGCTTCTCGAACATTTCCCGCTGCATATCTGGATCGTTTTGCTCGGAATAAGCCGGTGCGATCTCCATGCCGCCAATACAGAGCTCGAAGACATCGATAGTAGTCGGATCATCCAAAGTGATTTTTGCCAGGGGGCAAAGCTCCTTCGGCAAGCGAGTCACGAATGTAGGTTGGATCAGGTTGGGCTCGATCAACTTTCCGAAAACCTCGTTGGAGACTTCGTAATCCTCGAACCCCTCATCCACTTCCAATCCCAAGTCCCTTGCTCGCTCGATCTTCTCTGACTTCGGCAATTCAAACCAGCCCGAATCGTTCACCTTCTCGCAAACCAAGTCCTTGTATCGGATTTCTTTCCACTCGCCCATGAAGTCGATCACCTCGCCGTTCGGCATCTTTATTTTGTCCTTCCTGAGAACGTCTCGGACCAGGTAGCGGATGAGATTTTGGATGAGTTTCATCATCCCACGATAGTCTGAATAGGCTTGATAGAGTTCCAGCATAGTGAACTCCGGATTGTGGCGTCGGGAGATTCCTTCGTTACGAAAATTCCTGCCGATCTCGTATACCCTGTCGAAGCCTCCCACAAGCAAGCGCTTGAGATAAAGCTCTAAAGAAATGCGGAGGGAAAAATCGCGATCAAGGGTGTTGTGATGAGTGATGAATGGCTTGGCTGCCGCTCCACCCGCAACATTCTGAAAAACAGGCGTCTCGACCTCAAGGAAGTCGCGATCCTCTAGAAAACGGCGTATCCCAGATACGATTCGGCTCCTATTGAAGAAGCGCTCGCGTGAATCCGGATTCATAATTAAATCCAAATGGCGCTGGCGAATCCGCTGCTCTTGATCTGTCAGGCCGTGAAACTTCTCCGGAAGCGGGCGCAACGCCTTGGAAATCATCTCATAGCGATCGGCCCGAATAGTGATCTCACCGGTCTTCGTCTTGAACAGCGTGCCCTTGACACCAATGATATCACCCGTGTCGAGCTTCTTGAAATTGCGATATGCCGCTTCTCCAAGTCCGTCGATCCGAACGTAAGCTTGTATCACTCCCGTCTGGTCCTGCATTTTCACGAACTGAGCTTTCCCCATTTTGCGAATTAACTTCAAACGTCCCGCTACGCTAACTCGGGGTTGCTCGTCTGAATCCTCAATATAGGCTTTGACCGCGGAAACGGCCGTATGCTCAGGACTGAACGTAGAGCGGAATGGATCAACTCCTTGATCCCGCAAATCCGCTAGTTTTTGACGCCTAACGGCTAGTTGATCGTGGGAGATTTCTGAAAGATTTGAACTCATAGTAGAAATTCATCTGTGTTAAGGACCCTGCACGTTAAAAAATCAAAGCCTTTCCGCTCCGAACTGAATTCCGGTCTAGAATTCGGCTTTTCGATATTGAGTTTTCTCTCCAATTAGGAACCTTTGGCGTATGAGTTCAAGAAAGCCAAATTGGCTTCGAGCAAAATTGCCCAGCGGTCAAGGCTACGGGGCCGTCCGTAAGATGGTCGACGATCACAAACTTCACACGGTTTGCCAAAGTGCTCAGTGCCCCAATATGGGCGAATGCTGGTCCCGCGGGACGGCGACCGTCATGATTCTTGGTAATATCTGTACTAGATCATGCAACTTCTGCGCGATACAGACCGGACGACCAACCGAGTTGGATTTGGGCGAGCCCGCGCGTGTAGCCGAGGCTGTGGCCAAAATGGGTCTCAAACACTGTGTTATCACTTCAGTAACTCGCGATGAACTGGTAGATGGTGGCGCATCAGTCTGGGCCGCTACCGTGCGAGCCATACGCAACCGCAATCCAGGAACAGCCATCGAGGTCCTTACCCCCGATTTTAGAGGCAATCTGGATCTGGTAGACACGGTACTCAAAGCCAGGCCGGATATTTTTAACCACAATGTGGAAACCGTCGAGCGCCTACAAAAACCAGTCCGCGTTCAAGCTAGTTACCTACGCTCCCTCTCGGTTTTGGAACACGCCGCGAAACGGGGATTCGTAACTAAATCCGGAATTATGCTGGGCCTAGGGGAAACCGAGACGGAAATCGCCAAAACCCTTCGAGACATGCGATCTCACTCCGTGTGTATTGTCACGCTAGGCCAATATTTACAGCCCTCCTCTAAACACCTACCTGTAAATCGCTGGGTGACCCCCGAGGAATTCGAACGCTGGAAACAGTTCGGCCTGGAACTAGGATTTGATTTTGTTGAGTCCGGACCACTGGTTCGATCCTCATATCATGCCGATAAACAGTCATCTGCCTTCACCGGAATAGACGAGCCCGCGAAATCTTTCGCCTAGTCGAGAACATTTCATTCCTATTTTAGGAACCAAAGTGGAACTACTCGCTCGTTGGACTACAGTTGTAATCTTATAATTAATAGGACCGTATTTACCTAATTGTGTCCTTTTCGGTAATCAGGCTAACACAATGCCATAAATGTATTCAAAATTCTAATTCCCCTGTCCGAAATGCACAATAAACTCGACTTTTCTCTATAAGAAATGCCCTGACACCCGTGTTCAGTGGCAATTCCACTGTTTCCTCATGAGATTTTCAAAAAGAAGGAGCAAATTCTGTTTTAAGTTCTTGCAGTCACCACCAAACCCCCATTTTTTTTCACCTTTTCCTGATTTATCAGTTGATCGCAACATTTTGACACCCTCTATTTTTATCCCCATTCCACTCTAAAGCGTCTAATGTCCCTCTAAAAAAGCCTCAAAATACCTCTTAGACGAATTCATACATTTCAATAAATCCAAATCAATCGCGAAGCGGTGCATCGAATATCCCAGAAGCGAACCAACCGCGAACAACAGACGTTACGATAAAGAGACCATACAATGATTAAGATCAAAGCGCTACCAACGATCGCGGCCTTGCTTGCTATAGCAGCCACCAATGCCGTGATTTCCGCTCCTGAACTCGGGCAAACTCGAGCAACTCTGAAAGAATGGGTCGAGCTGAAGAAGCTCATCTCGGAAGAACGCAGCACTTGGACTGTCGAACAACAAACCCTCAATGAGTCGATTGATCTTCTGACTCAGGAAATAGAGAAACTCGACGAGCAAATCACGGCCATGCAAGAAGACGCCGATGCGGCCCAGCTAGAGCGCCAGTCTTTAAATAACGAGGAAGATGAGTTAAAGCGAGCTTCAGCTGTCGTCCAGCAAGTCGCTACTGATCTGGAAGGGGCTGTTCTCGACCTGATGGAGTACTTCCCTCAATCCCTGCAAGACAAGCTGTCCCTACTAACAGAACGTATGCCGAAAAACACCAAGGAAGCGGATGCTCTTGGGCTATCTACTCGCATCCAGTACGTAATCGGTATTCTCGGGGAAATCGAAAAGTTCCACAATCAAATTACAGTTGAAGAGACCATGCAGAGCATCGGTGATTCTGAAGTCGCGGTAAAGACGATGTATATCGGCCTAGCAGTTGCCTACTACGTCGATGGCACTCGCACCGAAGCCGGCGTACTAAGGCCTGCTAAAGGTGGCTGGGAAAAGGAAGCCCGCAACGATATGGCAGAGCAAATCGCTCAGGCCATCGGTATCTACGAGCGTGAAGAAACTGCGGAATTCGTAAACTTGCCGATCTCACTCAACTAAACAGAGCACCTCTAATAAGTAAAACTAAGATTTCTAAGCACATGAAAGCTGTTAAAACACTCACCCTAGGATTGGCTCTGGCAAGCGGACTATCTCTAATAGCCCAGCCAAAATTCGAAGATGTGGCCCGCCAGGCCAAAGAGGAAGTTGAAAGCGCTGAACGCGAACTCGCTCAACTCCGTCAGGAAGTAGCTGAAAAGAAGGTACCTATCTCCGTCAGGCTAACTGAGCTCGAGAGCCAGGTCCAAGAAAAGCGTACTGAATACGACCAAGTCGTCAGTGCAGCTGAAAACCGTGAAGTTGGCCTTGGCACCCTCCAAGAGAGGGTAGACAAGCGGCGCGACGAGAACATCTATCTGAAGAACTTGATGTCCAGCTACATCAAGCAATACAGCACCCGCATCCACGAATCGGAACTACAGGGCCAAGAAGACCTCATCAACAAGGCAGAGCGCATTTTGGAAAACAACACCGCTACGGATGATGAACGTTTCACCGCTCAAATCGAGGTGCTACAAGCATCGATCGAGAGAATTAAAAATATCGTCGGTGGCCACAAGTTTCCAGGAACGGCGCTTGGAGAGAATGACCGCGCAGTTGAAGGCGAATTTGTTATCGTCGGTCCCTTCGCCTTTTTCGGAGGCAGCGACGCCACGAGTGTTGGATTCGCTCAAGGACGGCCCAACGCCACTTATCCGCTAGTCAGCAACGCTGGTCTGACACCTGAAGTTATCGCTTCCATCACTCAGGTAGCTAGCTCTGGCGAAGGCACCTTGCCTATCGATACGACCGAAGGTGACGCCTTCAAGCTGGCTGAGCTCGAGGAAACGGTTATCGAGCACGCCCTCAAAGGGGGTACAACTATCTATATTATTCTTCCACTCGCCTTCACTGCATTGATGGTGGCCATCTTCAAGCTTTTCGAAATCACCTCAGTTAAACGGCCCAAATCCGGCGAGCTGCAGCAGATTCTCGACAATCTTAACGCTGGCAAAAAGCAAGAAGCTTTGGAAATCGCGAATTCCGTTAGTGGTCCGTTCGGCGACCTACTAGTCGCAGGGGTAGAGCACCACGATGAGGAGAAAGAGCTTCTCGAAGAAGTTCTTTACGAACGTCTTCTCGCTGCTCAACCAAAGCTAGAGCGCTTCTTGGCCTTCATCGCTTTAACAGCTGGAGCCGCTCCGCTCCTCGGACTGCTTGGTACGGTAACCGGTATGATCAAGACCTTCAAATTGATTACGGTTTTCGGTACCGGTGATGCTGCCTCACTTTCTTCCGGTATTTCCGAAGCTTTGATCACAACAGAGTACGGTCTCTACGTCGCCATTCCTTCACTTCTAGCCCAAGCTCTCTTGACCCGTATGGCAAAAGGCAAGCTAGGAGAAATGGAACAGGCATCCGTCGCTTTCGTGAACGGACTGGCCAAGAAGAGCTAGGGGGCCGCCTTATTCCACTTAATACCAAGAGTCAGTTAGAACCTTCGTCATATGGGAAAAAATAAAAAAGCCCTATCAGCTACGGACGATGTTGAAGACATCAACATCTCCCCGCTGATCGACATGGTTTTCATCCTCTTGATCTTTTTCATCGTCACCACTGTTTTCGTTGAGGAGCCAGGGGTCGATATAGTCAAGCCGATGGCTTTTAATGCCGCCGACCTCCCTAAAAACTGTATCCTCATCGGGGTGACCGAGTCGGATAACGTGTTCTATGGCGGAGAAGAAGTAGGCTTGAGTGGCATCCGATTAAAAGTACGACGCATGATCCGGGAAAATAGCGACTATCCGGTGATTATTCAGGCTGACGTTGGAGCGACAAACGGAACTATAGCGAGGCTGATCGACGAATGTAAATTGGCCGAAGTTCCTGCCGGTCAAATTCACCTTTCGTTGGAAAAACTGAACAACTAGATCGCGAGAACAATCGCTTGAACACGTTCAGAGTATGAGAAACAAGAAGCAATTCAACAACACCGATGAAGTTACGGATATCAACATATCCCCCCTCATCGATATGGTTTTCATCCTGCTGATCTTCTTTATCGTCACCACGGTATTCGTTGAAGAAGAAGGTATGGCCACCAACACTCCAGACCCCTCTCCAAATCTAGACAAACCCGATGAGGAAAAAGAGCGCCTATCACTGCTCATAAAAAACAATGGGGAGGTCTTCGCTAGGTTCGGGGCCAATGAAACGAACATTGGTGTTGGCGGTGTTCGCGCCGTCGTTCAGCAAGAGATGCAACAAGAGGTTTACCCCATCATCATCAATGTGGAAAAAGAATCTCTGATAGACACCTACGTCAGGGTACACGATACCGCGATCCTCGCCGGAGCTGAGGGCGTCACTATGAAGGTTGTTCAAGAATAAGAGCTTTGAACGCCCTCGCGAATACGAAAATTTAAAAAACGAAAGACAAATGACAAAGAGCAACCGACTTAAAATCGCTATCACCAGTTTGCTAGGCATGGCCGGACTCGTCTCTGTCCATGGGCAGCTTGAGTACGATCCAGCAACTTTTTGGGACCAGCCCCATATTCGGGCCGCCTATATCGGCGACTACGAGATTGACGTGGCGAAAAATCCTAAGCTCACCGAGACCGAATCAGAGGTCTTCCGCGAGATTTTAGAGGTAATGAAGACCGACAAAGATGCCGCCTTGCAGATGCTCAAGGCCAATATTACCCCTGATTCCAGCGGCTCCTTGGAATTTATCATCGGCAGTCTGTACGGAGAAAAAGGCGACAACGAGAGTGCCATGGAATGGTTCCTTTTGGCTATAGGCAAATATCCCAATTTCCTCCGAGCTCAACGCAACTTGGCTATTATGATGGTTCA
>DKNL01000061.1 GCA_002474325.1 Opitutales bacterium UBA7389 | reverse complement strand
GACAAATAGAATTCTCCCGCCTAAACATCGAGTATATCCTCACCAGCAAACGCAAGTTGCTTCAGCTTGTTTCCGGGGGTCACGTTCGCGGATGGGATGACCCGAGAATGCCAACTGTATCTGGATTTAGGAGACGCGGATACACGCCCGAAGCCCTCAACGAATTTTGTTATCGAGCAGGGGTAGCGAAACGAGAACGCACCAATGAATATGCCCTTCTTGAATACTGCATTCGCAAGGATCTAGAAGAAAAGGCCGTTCGACGCATGGCCGTTCTCGATCCAGTGAAGGTCGTCATCGAGAACTTCCCCGAGGAAGAAACAGAATTCTACGATGGGCCTAACCACCCCGCAAACCCAGAGATGGGGAGCCGCCAAGTCCCTTTAACCAAAGAGATATTCATCGAACGAGATGACTTCATGGAGGACCCTTCCAAAAAGTTCTTCCGATTGGGACCCGAAAGAGAGGTAAGGCTTCGCTACGCCTGCTACATCACTTGTACGGGATTCACGAAAAATGAAACTGGAGAAGTCACAGAGATTCAGGCCACTTTCGACCCTGAGTCGCGAGGCGGCTCCACATCTGATGGACGCAAAGTCAAAGGAACTATCCACTGGGTATCGGCCAACCAAAATGCGCCTCTCGAGGTCAGAGCCTACGAACAGCTATTTCTTAAATCCGATCCTGACGATGTGGAGGTTGGCCAAACCTTCCTAGATAATCTCAATCCGAATTCCGAGACGATGCTACGAGCATATGGAGAGCTCGAACTGGCTAATGCCGAAATCGGAGAGCGGTTACAGTTTGAGAGAAAGGGCTACTACACAGTAGACCCGGATTCGACATCCGAAGCTCTTGTATTCAATCAAACCGTAACGCTACGAGACTCATGGGCGAAAAAACAGAAACGATGAGAAGGCGAAATGACCTTCCGCTTTTCTAAAACGTTTATTCCCCCTACTCGATGAACTCGTCAATCACATGATTCGATTGGCCAAGAAAACCCTCAACCTAAGCCGATAAATCCAAGTCGGATTTTGGTCGTTCTACCCCTAAATAGACACGGCCTGTATCTAAATACACCTTACTAATTGCCATGGATTACTCGTACTCGATAATATCGAATTTTCCCACTTTGAGAATGCCGTCAGACAGGATTCGGCACCTAAGCCCGCCTCGGCCTTTTAGCATCTCTTCGGCACCGGGGCCCAATGCTTCGTCCATCCAATAGCAAGGAGCGCACTCCTCGACGCCCATGAAGACAACGCCATTTATGGAAAACCGTTTTCCAATCAATCGGTCCAAATCGATTCCGGCAGTTAGCACGTTTCGTCGGGTTTTGGAAAAGTCCAGCGAGGCTAGACCGAGCCGATCTCGCAGATCGTCAGCGACAGCCCGGTCGAAAAAGGTAACTTGCCCCTTGAAATCGAAATTGTAATCAAAGAAGCGGTCACCCCGCAATCCCTTGCCAGCTACACACTCTACTTCGTCGAGCCTCTTCGTTTCGTTTCTCAACCTACTCTTTCCATGCCGGCCCTTAAAATCATGGCCTGGTGATACGTGAATTTCGAGAATTCTATGACTTTCACTTAGCATGTTGAATCCAGAAGTCTCTCCTAAGAAACAATCGACCGCAAGCGATCCACGTCGGCCTGAGTGTTTAAGCTAGCTAGCAATTTCGGCGACCGGCAAGGGACCCTCGCTACATTCTCGATAGTTAGAAACCTTCTCAAACTCATTTGCCCCTCCTCTGTGGCTTTCTCGAGGAGAGGGAGGCAACCGGGCTCATATATTGCGCACAAGGGCTCGGGCTTTCCATCAGTTGCTAAATAACAAGTAGCCAGTCGGCACACATCACGTTGAGTCAATAGTCTAAGAATGAGACTTCCTTCAAGCAGCGGCATATCACAGGCGACAACCAGCAGGCCCTTCCCCTGGGCCTCGACCAGACCGGACATAACACCGCCAATCGGCCCCTGCATTCCAGGCACGTCCTCAATCCAATCGTGATTGGATTCCTCCAATCCAAAACGGGTTCTCGAGTCGCCAACGGATACGACCGTTCTCTCACAGAAAGTATCCAATAAATGCATCGCGTAATCCAATTGGCAAATCCCGTCATGGAAAACGTATGACGCCTTGTCTTGACCAAAGCGTTTACTTTTACCACCCGCTAAAACGAGACCTAGAATCTTCCGCTTCACGCGATCTTATCCTACATGCTAAGAGCAAGACGCAAGCCTCATAAATTCTTTCGCCATGACCAATCATATGTCTAGTCGTCTAGACTCATATCCCACCTGGCTGATAGAGTATTTAATCTAAGCTCACCACTTTCCGCGCCGATCCCGTCGATTTCCTCTAAAGTTCTCCCTTAGCAACCTATACTGGAGGACGTAGCTCATTGAGTTATGCTTGCCGCTATTACGAATTCAAATGGCCCGTCGCGACACGGACGCCTCAAACAAAACAGGGAAATTTATAATGTCTGTAGTAATCAATCCTAATAGCACAGTTACGGTTGCGTCTAACAAACTCGCAAAGAGCAATCAAATCCTCCAAAAGAGTCTCTATAGACTCTCGAGCGGAAGGAAGATCGACCAACCGTCCGATGACGCTGGCGGATTGGCTGTCTCCACAAAACTATCGGCTACGATCAACCGTACCAGCGCCGTCAGCACCAACATAGCCAGCAACCAGTCGCTCTTGTAAACATAGGATGGGGCTTTCCAGGTGGCCGGCAAGGCAATGGATCGTGTCTCTGACCTGAAAATCCTCGCTAATGATATTACTGAGAATCCTAGCGATATATCCAACTAAGAGACCAAGCCCTCAGCTCTCCAAGAGCAACTTACAGCCAGTTCCAGCGAAACCTTTAACGGTGTGTCCCTGATCACTTCTGGAGTGCCCTCTACCTTAAATACTTCAAGACTCGCCCACGGGGATCTTTATGGAAAACGGCATTGGCACTTGGGTGATTGACGGGGGTCGCTTTTTATCTACCATTTCCAACCTTTTTCTAAAATGGCCTCAAATAGCCCAGATTATCGCTTCACGGAAATCGAACCCGCCTGGCAAAAGCGTTGGGAAGACGAAAAGACATTCGCCGCCTTCAAAGGGTGCTCCAAGGACAAGTACTACGTCCTGGATATGTTTCCTTACCCTTCTGGCAATGGGCTCCACATTGGGCACCCGCTCGGGTACACCGGGTCAGACATCGTCGCTCGCTATCAGAGGGCCAAAGGTAAAAACGTTCTACACCCAATTGGATGGGACGCCTTTGGACTGCCGACTGAGCAGTACGCCATCAAGACCGGAGCCCATCCGCGCAAGACTTCCATCGAAAGAATTAACTACTTTCGAAACCAATTGAAGTCTCTCGGCTTCTCCTTCGACTACGATCGGGAAGTCGATACCACAGATCCCAACTACTACCGTTGGACGCAATGGATCTTCTTGCTTCTTTTCAAGCGGGGACTGGCCTACGTTGATAAACGCCCGGTTTGGTGGTGCGAAGAACTGGCAACCGTTCTCGCCAACGAGGAAGTGATCGATGGACACTCGGAACGCGGCAACCATCCCGTCGTGCGACGCAGCTTACGCCAATGGGTCCTCAAAATAACCGCGTACGCCGATCGTCTTCTGGATGATCTCGAAGGCGTCAATTGGCCAGCATCAACCAAAAAGATGCAGCAAGAGTGGATCGGAAAGTCTAAAGGAGCCACAGCCCGTTTCGCGGTCGAAGGCATAGACGAAGCTTTGGAAATTTACACCACGCGCCCAGACACCCTCATGGGAGCCACATATATGGTCGTAGCTCCTGAACACCCGCTGGTGGAAACGATTACCAGTGAAGGGCAACAGAAAGAAGTCACTAGCTACGTCGAATCTGCAGCGGCTAAAAGCGATCTCGAGCGAACCGATTTAGCTAAGGAAAAGACAGGGGTATTTTCAGGCACCTACGCTATACATCCGCTAACCGGAAACCGGGTTCCCATATGGGTCGCCGACTACGTGCTGATCAGTTACGGGACTGGAGCTATAATGGCAGTCCCTGCCCATGACGATCGCGACTTTGAATTCGCTCAACAGTTCGATCTCCCGATCGTTCAAGTCATCGACGGGCCTGAAGGGGAATCGCTCCCCTACACGGGGGATGGCAAACTAATGAACTCTGGCGAGTTTGACGGTCTTTCTTCGAAAGAAGGCATCGCTCGTATCACTAAGAAGCTAGGCCAGTCAGACTTGGGTGAGGAAAGCGTTCAATACAAGCTCCGCGATTGGCTATTTTCGCGACAGAGGTATTGGGGAGAACCTTTCCCCATCGCCTGGGTGACACAGGAGGACTACCAACGAGCCGTAGACAGTGGAACTTTGGGAGAATGGATTCCAGAAAATCCCGTAAGCTACACCGATGAGAACGGGGAGCGCTACGCTTTGCCCGTACCCCCTTCATCGCTTCCCCTCCGATTGCCTGAAGTCGAATCCTACAAACCGGCAGGCACGGGTGAAAGCCCACTCAAAAACGTGAGCGACTGGCTAGAGATCTGGTATAATTACGAAACCGGCGAGTTCGTGCCAGCTTCATCCGAAAAACCGAGCGGAGATAATTGGATACGGGCAACAAGAGAGACCAATACTATGCCACAGTGGGCTGGCTCCTGCTGGTACTACCTGCGATATCTAGATCCCGACAATGCTGAGGAATTCGTCTCTCAGGAATCGCTCTCCTACTGGGAGGCGCCCGACCTCTATATTGGCGGGCAGGAGCATGCGGTACTTCATTTGTTGTATTCGAGATTTTGGCACAAAGTTCTCTATGATGAAAGCCTTGTCCCGACGAAAGAGCCTTTCACTAAACTATTTCACCAAGGCATGCTTCTCGGGGAAGATGGAAAGAAAATTTCCAAGAGCGCTGGGAATGGGGTCGATCCGGTAGAGGTTGTCAACGAGTACGGCGTAGATACTCTTCGCTTGCATCTGATGTTTCTCGGGCCTCTCGAGGCCCGCAAGCCCTGGAATTCCAAAGGAATTGGTGGAATCAACCGTTTTCTCGGGAGAGTCTGGCGAGAAATTATTGGCAAAGATGGAAACCTGAACCCAAAAATCTGCGACGACGCAAATGAGAGTGAAGAAACACTATCGCTGCTGCATCAATCTATCCAGAAAGTCACTCAAGATCTAGACCGGCTCAACTTCAATACAGCGATTTCCCAGCTAATGATACTAGTGAACCATCTGCAGACCTGCGAAACGGTTAGTCAATCTACTGCCAAATGCTTTGTCAAATTGCTGGCCCCCCTGGCGCCGCACATTTGCGAGGAGCTATGGGAGCGATTGGGCGAAACCCCTTCCGTTTGCTATGCTCCATGGCCCACGGTGGATGCGTCAAAACTGGATAGGTCGGACGTGAAGATCGTGTTCCAAGTGAACGGGAAATTCCGAGGACAAGCGTCGATCTCTAAAATCGCCACCGAGGATGAAGTACTGGCTCTGGCTAAGGAAGAGCCGCGCGTCATAGCCCAAATAAAAGGAAAGACAATTAGAAAGGTGATTTTCGTTCCTGGAAAAATTATCAATCTCGTTGCTAACTGATCGATCAGAGCTTCCGCCTAGCAAGGATCAGTCTCCTCCGTCCGCAATCGACTTTTTATCCTGAACATGGATTACCTATCCCGCTACCTACCTCCGGATTTCGACCAGTCCCAGACAGTAGGATTGATCGCCGGACGGGGAGTCTACCCAAAACTGATAGCCGACCGTGCCCGAGCGAAAGGTATCCGCATAAGATTGATTGCATTCGAAGAAGAAGCGACCGAAGAGCTTTACGAATCTTTCCCAGAAGACGAGCGCGTCCGCATCAACGTAGGACAGTTAGGCAAATGGCTCCGAGCTCTGCGGACGTTCGATTGTCGCTACACGATCGCAGCCGGCCAAGTAAAGCCCGGCAAACTGTTCCGCGGGTTGAAAGCAGATCTAAAGGCAGCCGGTCTTCTCGTTAAACTGAAGCGGAAAAACGCAGGTACGATTTTCGGAGCCATAGCTGATGAACTCTCGAAAAACGGTCAACTAGCGATCGATGCCCGTGCATTTCTCGACGATGAGCTAGCGACCACCGGCCCCATCACAAGTCAATTCGAGAAAATCGAAAGCACACACCTGGAGCACGGCATCCACATTGCCCAAGAAATCGCCCGATTAGATATTGGACAAGGCGTGGTCGTTCGCAAAGGGACCGTAATTGCCGTCGAAGCTTTCGAGGGGACCGACCCCATGCTCAGGCGGGCGGGAGAATTTAAAACCGATCAACTGGTATTTGTCAAAACCGTGAAGAACGAGCAGGATTTTCGGTTTGATGTGCCAGTTTTCGGTCTTCGCACCCTGGAAACCATGAAAGAAGCGGGAATAACCACTGCTCTCCTAAAAGCCGACAGCGTGATCATACTCGAGAAAGCGAGAACCATTGCTGAAGCAGAAGCCTCGAAGATCCAGTTGATAGGATTCTGAGCCCGGCGAAAGTATTTTCGATTAATGCCTTGATGTAAGCGGAATCGGGGACGATTCCTCAATTGGTTTGCCCAAGAGCGTCTCACCCGCCATATTCCAAGAAAAGCAATTATACATGAGTTCTCGCGTCGTCCCAGTTTTTGTAAAAGGGGTCATGCCCACTGTAAATGGGTGCGCTGTTTTCCTCGGAAACGAAGACAAAGCGTACGTAATCTACGTAGACCACAGCGTGGGAAACGCTATTTCAATGGCCTTGAACGGCGTGAGGAAGGAACGGCCTCTGACCCACGATCTGATGAGCAACATACTAAAGGGCCTAGATGCTAATATCATCCGAATTCTCATAAACGACGTGCAGGATAGCACGTTTTTCGCCCGCATCTTCGTGGAAATGGAAAATGAGGTCGCGAAAAAGATCTTGGAACTGGATGCCCGGCCCAGCGACTCGATCGTCCTCTCGCTTCAAAACGAAGTCCCCATTTTCACCACCGAGGAGGTTTTTAATTCCGTCGACGACATGAGCCCGATACTCGAGCGAGTATTGAAGGAGCAAAACGAGGGGAATAAGGAGGCCTGAAGCTATCGCCCAGACCTCAAGAAAGCTTGAACAGCGAAGCAGGCCTGCTTTTCTCGCAGGCCAGCATGCACACGGAATTGGTAAGGCCCCTACCTCCAACCATCGCCGTTGATCAGCCGATCACTGCATTAGCCCCCATGCAGGACGTCACCAACCTGCCTTTCATGTCCGTGATTTCCCACTTCGGAAGCCCCGATTACTTCTTCACGGAATATTTTCGGGTGCACGTTCAGTCCCGCCTGGAAAGGCCAATCCTCGAATCAATCACTGAGAATAAAACGGGTCGTCCTGTTTTCGCTCAGATGATCGGAGAAAACATCCATCATCTAAAACGAACGACACTCCAGCTGCTGGAATACCCAGTCGCTGGAATCGACCTGAACATGGGCTGCCCCGCTCCCACCGTTTACAAAAAGCGATGTGGCGGAGGTCTGCTGCGTGAGCCCGAAAAGATCGACCGCATCCTCGGCGAACTTAGAAACATTATTCCCGGAGTTTTATCGGTAAAGATGCGCATTGGTTTCGAAGATCAAGAAAACTTCGAGACGATCCTCCAACTCATAAACAAGTGGGAAATCGATCTTCTCAGTATCCACGGTAGAACCGTCAAGGAGATGTACCGAAGCACCGTACATTACGACGCTATTAAGCTCGCTGTGGAAACGGTAAACTGCCCCGTGCTAGCTAACGGAGATGTCACCTCCGCTAGAAGGGCCCGCGAAATACTGGATTTTACGGGAGCCGCAGGAGTGATGATCGGGAGGCACGCGATCCGGAACCCATGGATTTTCCAGCAAATTCGTGAATACGAATCCAAGGGATCTAGCGAACCCGTTCCTTTGTATCGTGTTTATGACTACGTCAGAGCCTTATTCGACCACCTAAAAAAGCCTTGGATACAAGAAAAAGCACAGGTGAATAAAATGAAGAAGTTTCTTAATTTCATCGGCCAGGGTGTCGATCCGGAGGGTCAATTCATCTACAACGCGCGAAGGGCTCAATCAGAAGACGAGCTTTTTAGCATTTGTCGACAATTTATGCTCGATCAAGAAAGCGGCTATTTTGCCGACGAACCTTATAGCGAAGTCGTAGCAAGGCCAAATTGCGAATAAGCACCAGTATCAAACTATACGAAGCCTATTCCAATCCCAGCACTTGCCGACCCGCTGCGGATATCATCTGCGGATTCCAAACTGGATCCCACACGATCTCTACTTCTGCGTTCTCGATTTCCTCAATTTGCTCTACCCGACTCTTCGCGTCCTGGGCAATCACCGGACCCATGCCGCAGCCTTGAGCCGTTAGCGTCATCTTGATCGAAACATCTTTTTTCCCGTTATCCATATCATCGACACGCAGATCGTATACGAGACCGAGATCGACAATATTGACAGGTATTTCCGGATCGAAACATTGTTTCAAAGCATCCCAAACCGATTCTTCAGAAAAAGGCACCCCATTACCACCATCCCTGGGAGCTGGTACCTGATCCAATTCAAGGCCTTCGACAGCATCGCTATCAACATTCGAGATTCGGTAGAGTTTATGCCCCACTCTCACTGTCACACTGCCTCCAAGCGTCTGCGTAACAAACACAGGCGTGTTTTCCTCCAAAGTGATTGCCGTTCCCTCCGGGATAATTGTCGCGCTACAGTCCCTCAACAGTTTCGTTTCCATCGATCAATAAACAAGTTAGTCGGCGTAAATTCTGTAAGGAAGCACCGCATACACTCCCTTAGGGTCGTTCCATTGGGAAATTCCTTTGATTTCTTCAACGGCTTCATCAAATTTTCGTAGAGGAGTGCTAGTCGTCCCAAAAGAAGCGGCCGTCGTCAAATTCTTCATAAGCTCTTGAATGAAATCAGTAGGCTCTGGATAGTCGCGAACGGACGCTCTTTCTCCCAAATCCGCTTCCTTAGCAGCATAGGCGATCGCCTTTCTTAATCCACCAATCTCGTCCACCAATCCGACCTCAAGTGCATCCTCTCCCGACCATACCCTTCCCTCGGCGATTCCCTTGATCTTGGCGATCGGCTGCTCACGGCCTTCCGATACCTTTCGAAGAAAATCGGCATACACATCATCCACTTCCCGCTGCACGATCGCCATTTCCTCAGGAGTCTTCGGGCGGGCTATCGAGAGAGTATCCGCGAACTTGCCGGTTTTCACTACGTCGAACGTTAAGCCATGCCTATTGGCCATTTCCTTTATGTTCATGAACATTCCGATCACCCCAATAGAACCCGTAATGGTATTGGGTTCGGCAAATATCCGATCGGCATATGCGGAAATCCAATAACCTCCTGAAGCAGCGACAGTACCCATGGAAACTACGACGGGTATTTTCTCTTTGGCCAACCTGATCTCATGCTGTATCACCTCGCTCGCCAAGGCCGATCCCCCTGGACTATTTACTCGCAACACGATGGCCTTAACATCCTCGTTTTCCCGCAAGGAGCGAATCTCGCGAGCCAGCCCAGAGCCACCTACTTGTCCCTGTCCCCCTTCCCCAACGACAATAGGGCCCTCCGCATAAACAACAGCGACGTGCTCGCCTTTAGTCAGCTCTGACTTCGCTCGTATGTAGTTTACGAGGGAAGTGGACTTGTATTCAAGTTTCTCAGACTCTTCACCCGTCGCCTCCTTCAGAGCCTTGACTACCGTATCCGCGAATCCTAATTCATCAATGAGCCTCGCATCCAATGCATCCCGGCCATTTAGTAAACCTTTTCTATCTACCAAGACTTGAAACTCGGCTGGACTCATATCCGCCCTACTCGAAACGGCTTCCACGTACTCGTCCCAAATGTCTCCCAAAAGCACCTTTGTCTGTTCGCGAGCGGGGGCACTCATCCTTTTCAACACGAAACTTTCGACAGCCGATTTGAACTCGCCCGCTTTCGTCACCTGTACACCGATTCCGTATTTCTCAAAAAATCCCGCGAAGAAAATTGGCTCAGACGTCATTCCGGCACCCAATATCATTCCTTCCGGATTCATTATGATCTTATCCGCAACAGAGGCCAGATACATATCCTTATCGGTTGGATACACGAGATAGGCTATCACCGGCTTTCCTGAAACCTCCTTGAACGATTCGATGGCCTCCCTCACCTCCTTGATCGCCGCAAATCCGGATCCGTAATTGCGCGGCTGCAAAGACCCCTTGAGATAAAGCCCTGAAATGCGCGTGTCGTCTGCCGCTTCATCCAGAGCATGAAGCACCTGCCTCAACGAATAGGTTTGCGGTCTGCCTCGACCGAATGCCTCGTTGATCAGCTGCTCTTGCGTAAGCGAGACAGGGGCGTCTTGAATGTTAGCGTTCATGTCGAACTCCAACATGCTTGACTTCTTGATCACCGGCTCGGGAGCGCTAAGCGAAGATAAGGCTCCGGCAAAAACAATGATCGCAATGAAACCCCCAAAACCTACACAAACAATCGCCAGCATCGAGGCGAAGAACATCTTCAAAAACTCTTTCATAAGCTGATAACAGCTTCTGCAAGCAAACTTGATCAGGGAACGAGGTCGAAACGCAAATCCTCAGGTGTTTGTTATAGACCGAATTTTTACGAAATTACGGTCGAAAGATTCTCGGCTTCGCGAATGTTTAACAAGATCTTCCGCCTTCCGTTTGCGGCTCAGGTTTAACCTGGCCTATAAGCGGCGGTAACGGGGCTTCGAGAATGCCCTTCGCCTTAGGCCAAGCCATCAAGGCTTCGATTATCATCCAAATTTGGAGCGCCAAGGTTGCGCAGCCAATTACCACAAGTAGCCAATTTCCTGTTTTCAAAAAGGAGTTCTCGCCCACGAAAACGTTTAAGGACATAGCGATACCCGGAAGTATCAGCATAAAAACCATCGGGATGGCAATGAACCACAAAGGCAGATTTCGACGCCATAACCAAAATGTAATGACGAGAAAAGCGAGGCCCGCTAAAAGTTGATTAGTTGCCCCGAACAGCGGCCACAATATAAGCCCTCCCGTTCCTGCGGCCATACCGCTTCCACCAGGTATCGATGCGATGCCGGTCGCTAAGACTACTGCGAAGATTGAGGCGCCATGCTTGTTGGTCAACCAGGTAAACGGGTTTAGGACATGAGGCTTCATATCAGCAGGAGCTCCCATGCTCCTATCAGTCCCCCGTCGATTGTCATCAAGATCGCATGCTTCCGACGCCAAGGCTGAAGGCAAAATCTTCGGAGCGAAGGTCGAGGCCAGTTCTTGGATGACATAGCGCTGTAACCGGCAGGCCGTGTCTAGCGTGGTTGCCGCGAAGCTAGCGACAAACACTCCCATCAATGCCACCGCGAATTCCGCGTTCAAACCAAGCGCCCTGAGGAAGTTTCCGGATCCCTCGACGAATGCACCGATCTTGGCCGCCAGGCTATTAGCTCCACCCCAGGTCTCGTATCGAGCTTCGTACGCTGAAGCTCCTAGAGCGAGGCTTCCATCAGATCCAGCAATGCCTAACCCTAGGCCCGCGACGCAGGCCAGTATAACCAGTACCGCAAGGAACCCTTCCGTAAGCATGGATCCGTATCCAACCAATTGAGCATCCGTTTCGCATTTAATCTGCTTGGAAGATGTTCCGCTGGATACCAAACAGTGAAAACCCGATATGGCTCCACAAGCGATTGTAATAAAGAGGAACGGGAATATGAGCGGAGCACCCTCGGGCGCCATTCTGAACGCTGGGGCAACGATCTCCAGCGGCGTCCGGCTTCCAGCACTAGCGATTGGAGCCCCTCCTATTAGGCCCGCTATTACTAGACCAGCGACTACCAGAGCCAGGGCGCTGAGGAGTTGAAGACTGTTTATATAATCTCTCGGCTGCAAAAGAACCCAAACTGGAAGCACGGAAGCAATATAGCTATACACGAGCAACACGCCGACCCAGATCATAATCGGCCAACCAGCAAGGGTGTTGTTAAAAACGCCTAGAATCCCGAAATTTCCGTAATAGACTGTCAAATACATCAACGCCAGGGAAACCAAAGACGGGACAAGTATATTTATGCCTCGCCGATGCAAGTAAACGCCGATCAGAATCGCCAAGGGAATCTGGACAAGACAGGGGAAGATCGACGCTGGATATTGCTTGAATACGGAGGCAATCACGAGCCCGAATATGGCCAGCACGATCGTGAGAGCCATGAAAAGGATTAAGAGGAAAAGCATTCGAGTTCTCTTAGTGAGTACCCGTCCCGCTATGTCGCCAACAGTCTGGCCACGATTCCTCATGGAAACGACCAGCGATCCAAAGTCATGTACGGCTCCAATCAGTATCGACCCGAATAGTACCCAAAGCAAGGCTGGGACCCATCCCCAAATCACCGCTACCGCTGGCCCCACTATCGGTCCAGTTCCGGCAATAGACGTGAAGTGATGCCCAAATATAATTCCCTTGTCCGTGGGAACATAGTCCTTGTCGTCGTTCAAAGCGACGCTGGGGACGGTCGCTTCGGGATCTAGCTTGAAAAGTTTGGAAGCAAGCCACTTCCCGTAGGTGTGGTAAGCGACGAGATAAAGAAAGCCTGCGCCGAGCGCGATAAGTAGAGTTTCCATGGGGCTGTACGGTTATCTAAACGAGAAAAGGAAAGCCCTCTATCGAAGCTAGAGCCAGATTAAGAGCAACATTTTTGTAAAAGCATATCAATCCAATTGGCTGACTCCAATAGTATGTATCTGACGCGTAGCCAGATAGGATATTCCCCTACGATAGTTAGGTCGCAAAAGCAATATGCTGGAAGCCCCCCAAGACAATCTCCTCACAACCAATGACAAAAGCCTATCGGCACTACTTGAAATCCCAACAACCGGATAGCGAATCCGAGCAAGCCACTAGATATGAAGGTATCGCCGGGGTTTTGCTAATCCCCTGCGAGTCGAAAATCCCATTACCCATCTGTATAAGCACCTATTGGAAAACGGATACATCGAACACATTCGCGGAATCGACGAATCGTTGATGGACATTTTTTCTCGTAACATTCTCGACAAAATCTCAAAGCAGGATGCCTCTTGGGAGACGATGGTTCCGGATAAAACGGATGCCTTCATTAAGGAAAACGAGCTCTTCGGATACTAAGCTTCTTGAAGGGCGGAAATGTAAAGACGTCGCGAATCCCGGAAGGGGCGGGCAACGAGCGCTTGCCGGATAGCGATAATCACTCAAGCTAAAATCAACTGAATATGAGTGAATTGCCAGAAAGCGAATCAAGCCAGAAGAACCTTCTCAAAGAGCTGGCTACCCAGCTCGGCGTCACTCAACGAAAAGCCAAAGATTACGGCGTTCCTTCACTTATAATCATCGAGGGCCTCGATGCTTCGGCCAAAGGCAGCCTCTTGAACCAAGTGCTGCTAGAGATCGATTCCCGCTCCTACGACGTATATTCTACCCATGCTAGCCATCAGGAGCCCCGCAATTTTCCGCTACTGTGGAGATTCTGGAACCATACTCCAGCCAAAGGACGGATGCAATTCTACGATAGAGGGCCCTACTATCTCGTTCTCGATGGATGGGCGGAAGGAGAAATAGATAACGATGAAATCGAAAGCTACTGGGAACACATTCGAAATTTTGAACGCCAACTCGAAGACTCAGGCATCGCTATCGTAAAGATATTCCTCACTGTGTCAAAAAAAACCCAGGCCAAGCGATTCGAAAAACTGGAATCGAATCCTAAAACCGCTTGGCGTGTACGGCCAAAAGACTGGAAGCGTCACCGCCAATACAAGCCCTATCTCCAGAAGATCAATCAAATGATCGGGAAAACGGATGCTCCGTATGCCAGATGGGAAATCGTGGATACAGATAATATCAGAAGAGCCGCTATCAAGGTTTACCATACCATTATCGAAAAGCTAGAGGCCGCAATTCTCGAAAAGGAAAGGTCCAAAGCCTCAGAGCCACCAAAAGAAGAATGGATTCCCTACCGTGAGAAAAATTTTCTGGCCAAGGTCAAAGCCTCAACCCCCTTGGACAGGGTGGAATACAAGACCAAGCTCAGAAAGCGCCAGAAAGCAATTCAGGAGATCGTACACGAGATCTACACTGCCAAGATTCCTGTTATACTTGTCTATTGTGGATGGGATGCGGCGGGCAAAGGCGGATGTATCAAGCGGCTAGTACAAGGGATCGATCCACGGTCTTATCACGTGACACCCGTTGGCGCTCCCACCAAAGACGAACTTCGCCATCATTATCTTTGGCGGTTTTGGAAGCGCATGCCAAGACGTGGAAGCATAGAAATATTTGATCGCTCTTGGTACGGACGCGTTCTCGTTGAACGAGTTGAACACCTCTGCACCAACCGTGAATGGAGGCGAGCCTACCAGGAGATCAACGAGATGGAGGCCCACTTGACGGATTTCGGAGCAGTCATCCTGAAATACTGGCTCCATATCGACAAAGAAACGCAATTCGAGCGATTTCAGGCGCGCCAAGCCAATCCCTTGAAGGAATGGAAGATCACCGATGATGACTGGCGCAACCGGGAGAAGTGGGACCTTTATGAAGAAGCCGTCAACGAGATGGTCAAAGAGACGGACCGGCCTCACGCCCCGTGGAAGATCGTTTCTTCAGTTTGCAAAATGTCAGCTCGGATAGAAACAATCGACCTCCTGATCGAGCAGTTGAGCAGAGCTTTGAAAAACAATGCCAAGCCGGTGCTCTAAATCCCTTGATCTCTAGGACTTGAGCCGGCTGTGAACTTCGTAGAGCGGTTCCATCGACTTTGAGAGAATATTATGGAAGGCTTGTAGCTCCTGATAAAACTCGACGGCTGAAGGCTCTGGCTCCACCCTGGACGATTCATTCAGCTCTACTGCTCCTTCCACAATTGAAGAGATGGATAACTGAGGATCCGACTGCCTGCTCACGCACCAAGCGGCTTGCAACGCTGCTCCAAGCGCCGCTCCTTCATCCTCTCGCATACAAACGACTGAAGTTCCAAAAATGTCTGCTATTATTTGACGCCAAGCCTGGTTTCTCGAACCGCCTCCCGTTAAACGGACTTCGTCGGCGGTAACGCCGAGTTCGCGTAAGCGATTCAAGCCGAAGTTCATACCCATCGTTACTCCTTCAACGGCAGCGCGAATCATATAGTCCGATTGCAAGGTTTTACCGTTCAAGCCAATCATAAGACCCGAGCCCGAAGGGATCGATGGGGTTCTCTCCCCTTCCAAGTATGGCAGCATCACCAAACCACCCGCTCCAATAGGGGCCCGTTCAATAGCGGAAGCTAACTCGTGATGGTCCTTTTCGAAAAGCTTTCGGAATCCTTCGGAAACCGTAGTCACATTCATCGTACACATCAGCGGCAAAAAGCCGCCGGTCGAATCGCAAAACGCCGCGATTTCTCCTTTAGGATCAATAACAGGCTCGTCATTAAACGCATAAATAGTACCGCTGGTACCGAAACTAGCCGTAGCAATCCCATGGCTCACATTTCCCGTTCCAATCGCCCCCATCATGTTGTCTCCGCCTCCAGCGCTAACGACAACGGACGCGGGAATCCCATACTTCTCCGAAATTCCCTTTCTCACTACACCACAAGCCTCGCTGCTCGACGAAAGCCCGGGGAGACATTCCCTTATCCGACCATCTATGGCACCAATAACCTCGTCGCTCCAGACCCGCGTTCGCACATCCATCAAAGCCGTCCCTGAAGCATCTCCGAACTCCATAAACCATTCGCCCGTCAAATAGAGGTTCAAATAGTCGTGTGGCAGTAAGACCTTGCTGAGTCTATCGAAATTCTCGGGCTCATGCTTCTTCAACCAGAGAATCTTCGGAGCCGTAAACCCAGGAAGCATGCGATTTCCTAACATGGAAATCACGGAATCCTCGCCTCCTAAAGTGTCCGTAATTATCTCGCATTCTTCGACAGTACTCGTGTCGCACCAGAGCTTCGCCGGCCGAATGATCTGATCAGATTTATCCAATGGTACAAAGCCATGCTGTTGCCCACTCACCCCGATTCCTCTAACCGCTGACCTATCTACGCTGGAAAGGGCTTCATGAATGGCCTGATCCATAGCGTCCAACCATTGTTGAGGATCCTGTTCCATGTGGCCCGAGGGCAATCCGCTGATTAAATGGTGAGGCGATCCTCCATCCGCGATCACTCGTTTGGTTTCCGCGTCGTACACGACTGCTTTCACGCTCTGAGTACCGCTATCGATTCCAATAAAAAGAGACATGGCTTAATGCTAAATTTCGTCTGCAAAAAGTATACCTTACCTGAATTACTCCTAATAGGAATAGATCCCAGTGTCTGTTACCATTCGCTCGCCAAGATGGATAATCAACCCTTATCGCCGAACTAAAGCTAACCACCCGCGATCATTGCCCTTCCAATATAAAAAAGAGCCGAGGCACATCGCCTCGGCTCCTGAAATGCTTTACAACCGAATATCCAGGTTACTTCTTCTTGCGCTTAGCAGCAGCCTTCTTTTT
>DKNL01000313.1 GCA_002474325.1 Opitutales bacterium UBA7389 | reverse complement strand
ATTCTTACATGAAATTTTTTACGACTCTATTTTGCCTAATGTTTGGGGCATCGGCCTTTTCTGATGCCCACCCTAACATTGTTATCCTCTATGCCGATGACATGGGGGTGGGCGACGTTTCTTATGGGGATCCGAAAGCCACGATCCAGACTCCGAACATCGATCGACTGGCAGCGGGTGGCATGACCTTTACCGATGGGCATAGCTCTTCGGGCATCTGTACTCCCAGCCGCTTCGCCATGCTCACGGGTCAGCATCATTGGCGCAGGTTCCATGGGATCGCCCAGGCCTATGATGGACCTGTCTTTCAGCCAGATGACTTCACTATCGCCAAGATGTTCAAAGAAAAGGGCTACCGTACCGCCGCTTTTGGCAAGTGGCATCTAGGTTGGGATTTCGATGCTATCCGCAAACCGGGTGTGGCAAAGGAGGACTGGGTCAAGGCCGAGTCCTACGATTGGACCAAGCACTTCCCGGGCGGTCCAATGGATCAAGGATTTGACCGTTACTTTGGCGATGGAACGATTAATTTTCCGCCGTATTGCTGGATTGAGAACGACCGCTTCGTAACCATTCCGACCAAGCCGGTCATTAAATCGGAGCCACTTGCCGGTGGAGGCACCTTCCGACCGGGACCTATGGCCGAGAGCTGGAATCCTTACGATATCCTTCCGACCATGACCGAGAAGACCGTAGAGTGGATCAATGAGCAGTCGGCCGATCAGCCCTTCTTTGTCTACCTCGCGTTTAATTCCCCGCATTACCCGATTGTGCCAAACCAGGAATTCCACGGCAAATCAAATGCCGGCTACTACGGGGACTTTGTGATTGAGACCGATGCTATGTTGGGGAAGGTTTTGACTGCTTTGGAGAAGTGTGGCTTGGCCGAAAACACGCTGGTTATCTTCTCGGCTGACAACGGGGCTGAAACGCATGCCTTCAAGCGGTTGGAGGCTTTCGACCAATGGAGCTCAGGAAAATTTCGCGGCGTGAAACGCGATATCTATGAGGGAGGGCATCGCGTGCCTTTCATCGTTCGCTGGCCGGGTCAGATTGAAGCAGGTTCTGTTTCCGATGAAGTGGTTAGCCAGGTAGATTTGGCGGCGACTTTTGCTGACATTGTTGACTATTCTCTCGGTGGAGATGTGGCTGTCGACAGCTACAATTTGGTGCCTGTGTGGAAAGGCGAGAACTATGATCGCCCACTGAGAACGGCCACCGTTCAGAATACCTCCCCAGGTAAGTTCGCTTTGCGCCAAGGCGATTGGGTTTTGATCGATGCGTCCTCGGGAGCGGCCCGAAAAGAGGAGAAGCAATATCTGGATCGCTTCGGATTAGAAGCTTATGGGGAGGGGAATGAAGGACTCCTGTTCAACCTCAAAGAGGACCCTCGCCAGTCCAAGAATCTATACGCCGATTACCCCGAGAAAGTGGAAAGTATGCGGTCTCTCCTCAAACGCTACATTGAGGGCGAGCGCTGTGCCCCGATCGAGAGGTGATACTAGCTAGATGTATGATTTCATTACACCTCTGATCACCCTTTTCAATTTCAAGAACTCAGTTTTGCTATGAACTTCTGTCGATTTCCTGCAGCGATAAGCATGGTGCTTGGGGCTGGATTTTTCTCGCTCGAGGTAGTCGGCACTGAAAACTACTCCTTTCCTCCTCATACCTTCACCTTGCCTGCTTTGCTGAAGAAGTAGCTAAAAATGTGTTAGAGCGAGACACGCTTGCCCTGTCATGAAATTTCATCTAAAGACCCTCGAAAATGGCGACGCTTGTTCGCTTTCGTCTCATAACCCAATCAATCTCGTAAGTCTATTAATATCCCGAAAATGAAAACTAAAACGACTCGCCGGAATTTTCTCAAAACGACCACGGTTGCTGCCATCGGCATGCCAACGCTGATACCGGCCAGCGCCCTCGGCAAGAATGGCTCCGTGGCTCCCAGCAATCGAATCGTCGTGGGAGGTATCGGTTTGGGTCCAAGGGGACGAAAGGTCCTTGCGGGATTCTTCGCTCACAAGGACTGTCAATTCGTCGCTATCGCCGATGTGCAAAAGGAGCGAAGAGAAATCATCAAGCGTCTAGCGGACCGCGAATACGGCAACTCGGACTGTGTGATTTACGACGACATGTCGGGAGTCTTGGAGCGCGATGACATCGACTCGGTCATCATCGCAACCGGTGACCGCTGGCATACTACGGCATCCATCAAAGCTGCCCGAGCGGGCAAGGACATATACTGCGAGAAGCCTTGCGCGATGAATATCATGGAGTGCCAGCAACTGGATGATACGATCAAGAAGCACAAGCGTGTCTTCCAAGCGGGAACGCAGCGTCGAAGCGTACCGAATTTTAAGCTGGCGGCTCATCTTGCTAAAAGCGGCAAGCTGGGACAGGTCACCTCGGTCCACGCGGGCATCCTGCAATTGCAGAACTACTTGGAGCCCCTGCCGGCCGAACCGGAACCAGATCCATCTGTCATCAATTGGGACAAGTGGCTGGGGCCGTCGCCTCGGATGGAATTTAACGCCGCTTATTGCAGAGGGCGCTGGCGCAATCACGCGGGGCTTTACGCCGCATGGAGACTGCCCGAGTGGGGATCCCACACCATTGACCTTTGTCAATGGGCTGCGGATGCCGATGGAACGACGCCCATTGAATTCGAAGCGGAGTCGGATGGCATGATCACCGCTCAGTATGCCAATGGCGCGAAGCTGGTGATGCGTCTGTCCGGTTTCGAAGGAGAAGGCGATTGGCAGGAAGGACTCGGTACTTGCCCCATTCGCTTCGAAGGCGATGAAGGCTGGGTAGAAGCCGGGGACGCCAAGAAAATCGTAGCCAGCAACCCAAAGCTAATCAAAAACGAAAAATACGATCAGATTACCGGTACGGATCCGGTAATGCATGTCCGCGACTTCCTCGATTGCGTTAAGACGCGGGAGCAACCGGTTTGCAACTCGACTGCAGTTCGCTACGGCCACATGGCCTGCTTCGCGGCCGCGATCAGCTGGAAGCTGGGACGCAAGGTAACCTTCGATCCGAAGAAGGAACGCTTCGTTGACGACGCTGAGGCCAATCGTATGCGTACCTACAAGCGACGCAAACCGTATACGATCTAGTATTTTTGATAGGATACGCCCCGGCAAGAAGAGGCACAAATGATGCTTCCGTCGTCGGCAACGAGATGAGTTTGTTGCGTGATTCATCATATTGTCCCGCTGTCACGGGACATCCTGTAGCCCGTGGCTGCGGGCGTATCCTGTTAGTTCAAAATCGTATAACTCATAAATTGTGAATACGAAGAAATTTGTATGAGAAACTGCTTCCTCGGTACGCTTCTAGCTACATTCGCTTTCATTTCAATCAGTAACGCCGCTGCCGATCAGGCAAAGTCAATGAATGTCGTATTCATCCTGGCCGATGATCTTGGCTGGAGCGATACCGAGCTTTACGGCAAAACGAAATTGTACAACACGCCGAACATCCTGCACTTGGCGGAGCTCGGTTGCGCGTTCGATCGGGCGTATTCAAATTCTCCCCTGTGTTCACCGACGCGGGCTAGTTTTCTGACGGGGCAGACGCCCGCCCGACATGGCAGCACGCAACCCAGGCATCACTCGGCCAATGTGATTCTAAAAGCGGAGTTATCGAAGCGGGCCAGGCCCTCTGAAAAGGCATTGCCTGTGGTGAGCGCGACACGCCTGGATACGAATTTGCCTACGATCGGAAGATTGATGAAGCAGGCAGGCTATGCAACGGGGCATTTCGGCAAGTGGCACTTGGGAGCGGAGCCTTACAGTCCCTTGCAGCATGGCTTCGATGTCGATATACCGCATCACACTGGTCCTGGCCCTGGGAGAACCTACGTCGCTCCCTGGACCCTCAAGCACATAAAGGAAAATTATCCTGGGGAGCACATCGAAGATCGCATGAGCGAAGAGGCGATCAATTGGATGAATGAAGTCTCGGGAGATAAACCCTTCTTTATGAACTACTGGATGTTCTCGGTTCATGGGCCCTGGAATGCCAAGGAAGCGTTGATCGAGAAATACAAAGAAGAGATCGATGCCAATGGCGAGCAGAGGTCCGCGACCTATGCGGCCATGGTGCACTCGCTGGATGATGCGGTCGGGGCGCTATTGAATGAGATCGAGCGCAAAGGAATCGCTGATAATACGGTGATCATTTTCACTTCAGATAACGGTGGCAACATCCACACGAGGCTTCCTGAAGGAGGTGGTATTCCGGTCACCTCAAATACGCCGCTGCGTGGCGGCAAGGCTTCGATGCGCGAGGGTGGGGTGCGCGTGCCTACCATCGTCGTCTGGCCAGGAGTAAGCACGCCCGGCAGCCGCAGCGGCGAGATTATTCAAACCTCGGACTTTTATACGACTATCCTTAAAGGGCAGGGGATCGCTCTTCCGAAAAACCACCCGGTGGACGGCATTGATATCAGGCCTGCTCTGAAAGGCCAGAATCTGGAACGCGACGGGATTTTCACTTACTTCCCGTGTATTGTTCCGGTGCCGGAATGGTTGCCGCCTTCCATGTCGGTACACTCGGGCAACTATAAAATGGTGCGCGTCTTCCACGGAGGCGAAAACGGACAGCACGATTACAAGCTCTACGACCTTTTAAAGGACATCGGTGAGACGAACAATCTGGCAGCGAAGATGCCGGAACGCGTGAAAAGACTGGATCGGATGATCGAAAACTACCTGAAAGAAACCGGAGCGGTTATCCCGGTTCCCAACCCGAGCTTCGATCCAAAGCAATTCGACCCGGCCGCGATTGGCGTGAGACCCAGAGGTAGGAACTAAAATATCCCCAATCTGAATCGATAATACCCTAATCTTATGAATCGTTTCATCCTTCTCCTAACTTCGTTTTTTACCCTCTTAACGGGCTGGCTTTGTGCCCACAAGCCGAACGTTCTCTTCATCGCGATCGACGATCAGAATGACTGGATTGGCTGTATGGGCGGGCATCCCTTGGTTAAGACTCCTAACATCGACAAGCTGGCCGCTCGGGGAACTCTCTTTACTAATGCCCATACGCAGTCGCCGCTGTGCAACCCGGCTCGGACGAGTTTGATGGTGGGGCTTCGCCCCAGCACGACCGGTATTCATGGCTTGGCTCCTTGGTTTCGCGACGTACCGCAATGGGAGGATCTCCTTTCACTGCCCCAGCACTTTGCCAACAACGGGTATCAAACTTACAGCAACGGGAAAATTTACCACAGTCTTCGTACTCAACCAGCGGATACGCCTAATCCCGAGTTTCAACATTGGGGCGCTCGCGGAGGGTTCGGCATACCGATGCCGCCGGAAAAGCTGATTCCGACCACGCCGTTCGGAAATCATCCGCTTATGGATTGGGGCGTTTGGCCGCTCGACAATGACGACACGACGAAAAGCGACTGGAAGGTAGCGTCGCGGGCGATTGAGATGCTCAAGAATATGCCCGACGGGAAACCGTTCTTTCTTACCGCTGGCTTCTTTCTTCCTCATGTGCCCGCATTCGCCACCCAGAAGTGGTTTGACCTGTATCCAGATGATGCGTCGGTGCTCCCGCCCATGCCGAAAGATGATCGAGACGATACGCCCCGTTCATCCTGGTGGATACACTGGAGCCTACCAGAGCCACGGCAAAAATGGATCGAAGAGAATAACCAGGCGATCAATCTGGTGCGCTCGTACTTGGCATCCACCAGCTTCATCGATAGCCAAATTGGTCGCATACTCGATGCTCTGGAAGAGACTGGGCATACCGATGACACGATCGTCGTCCTTTGGAGCGATCATGGCTATCATCTTGGAGAAAAGCTGATTACTGGAAAGAATACGCTCTGGCGCAATTCGACGCGCGTGCCGCTGATCTTTGCCGGTCCTGGAGTCACTCCTGGTCAGGTTTGCAATCGACCTACCGAGCTGCTAGACATTTACCCAACCTTGGTCGATCTGGCGGATCTGCCAGAGGTCGATCACCTGGAAGGCCTGAGCCTATCGCACCAGCTTGCCAATGCCAACGCTCCGCGCGAGCGTCCGGCTATCACGTCTCACAATCAGGGCAACTACTCCGTCGTGAACGAAAAATGGCGCTATATCCAATACGTAGACCGCGCCGAAGAATTGTATGACATCGTCAACGAACCGCACGAGTGGACCAACCTGGCTGCCAAGAGACCGGGAGTAATAAAGTCCATGAAAAAGTGGATACCTAAGATCGACAATGGACCTACGGTCGGTAGTCGGGCCCGAATTCTAACTTACTACGACCGTGTGCCCGTTTGGGAAGGACAAATCATCGGAGAAGACGATCCAGTTCCTCAAGACAGCGTAGACTATCGTGATTGAGAATCTTCTCAGGGCACGATCGTTCT
>DKNL01000051.1:839-19854 GCA_002474325.1 Opitutales bacterium UBA7389 | reverse complement strand
GTAACAGGTGTGGAAACCGGTCGTGAGCAGATGTGGTTTTGAAAAGATGGTGGCATAGGTATTAAGGATGAAATTCGTTTTCTTCTCCCACGAATTTCGCCAATCGGTTCCGATTCATATTTTGAGTTATGTGATAATTTGTGGTTCGTTGTTCTTCTCAATAAATGTGTACGAATTCGTTGCTGTTAAACAGGACCAGGCAAAGGTCGGCGAGGGCTCGTGTGTCGGCGTCGACATCAATAGCTTTTTTGTCTGGAGTATAGTTCTCGAATACCGGCAGGATCTCTTCGAATTCGAAGGGCAATCCAGAAAATTCCTCTACGAGGGAGCGGGTCACGCTTGTTGGATAGGTCACCAGATCGGGATCATGGTTTTTATGATACTCACGCATTTCTTCAACGTAGGCAAGCGATCGGAATCTTTCTTCCTGGCCAGGCTTCCGACCCAAGGCCAACTCAAAGGCCCTGGCCACCCATTCGTCTAAACTGTCGCTTTCCGTCATCAGCCTATCTGCAAACGCAATCGAGCGATCGGTTATCAAATCGCTATTGAGCATGGTGAACGCCTGAGGAGAAACGGAAGGAGCGTCACGCGTTCCGCAGGAATCATTCGGGTTTGGCTGATTGAATATCTCCAGGAAGGGATCCGCCTGGCCACGCACTCGGTAGGCATAGATGCTGCGTCTATTCCGTTGCTTCGGTCTGGGCGATGGTTGATATGCCGGGGCAATTGAGAACTGAATCATCCGAGGCTGTAGAGCCACTTCCATATTCATTTCCGGTTGAATGAATACGCCTCCCATTTCGGTGTTCAATTCTCCCGTGATTTTCAGCATACTATCCCGTAATTCCTCCGCGGTTAACCGACGCGGCGTATGGAAGGCGAGCAATTCATTGTTCGGATCGACGGTAGCCAGCTTTTCCCTTTCCGGATGCAAAGTCGATTGGCGATAGGAATCCGAAAGCATGATCAGGCGATGTAGACGTTTGACCTTCCATCCTCCTTCGACAAACTCAGCCGCCAGCCAATCGAGCAGTTCCGGATGAGTGGGCTTGCCTCCTTTGGCTCCGAAATTATTGGGATTCCCGGCGATCGGTTTTCCGAAATGGTGCTGCCAAACTCGATTGACAAATGAACGTGTAGTCAGCGAGTTGCGTGGATCAGCGATCCATCTAGCGACCGTGGTGCGGCGGCCGTTGATGCTCTCTTCAGGTATTGCATAAGGATCCTCGACATTATCACCTAGCGGAACACCAACAGCACTCAAAACGCCTGGCACTACTTTATCGCCAAGAGCTGTCAAAGCTCCCCCGGTCAAGATGTGATTCTCCAAGGAATCTTCGAGCTTTTCCGGTCCAACAACACGCAGCTTGCGAGCATTGAAATTCTTGGGAGCGGGGCCATTATAAACGCTTTGCACCATTGGCTTGTAGCGTTCCTTACGCCGTTCCCAAACCCAATCATCCTGCTCACGGACTTTAAGACGCCCTTGATCGATATAGTCCAAGCCTACGTGCCGAGGCGGCTTAACATCGTCAGGCATAACCTTGCGTGTGGCATGGTCGACATATTCTAGATTGTTTTCGTCATACCACTTGCGAGCCGCCGTTTCTCGCTTGTCGTAGAGCTCTTCCTTTTTCTGCACAGCAAAGCTATGCAGGCGCTCCAACATGGCGGCGCCCTCCTCCAAACCAATCAAGTTTTCCTCGGGATGGAAAGCAGCGGGGCGTTCCGCTAATTGAGTGCCAGCGAACGCGGCATACATACGGTAGTAATCTTTCGTCGGAATCGGATCGAATTTGTGGTCGTGGCACTTAACGCACCGCATCGTCGTCGCTAAAAAGGTCTGTCCCACAGAATTAACTACGTCGTCGATGTAGATCTGCCGTGCTTCATTTTTAGGGATCATAGCCGAGTCCCACGGGCCCATGCGCAGGAAACTTGAGGCGACCATCCACTCGATTTCCTGTTTAGTGTATTCGCCTGAATCGTGGACCGCCCTTACTGCTTCAACGTCGTTGCTCAATCGCTCGCGAACCGATGTATCAGCGAGTTCATCGCCAGCTACCTGCTCCACTATAAATTCATTGTAAGGCTTATCCTCATTGAACGAGCGAATCACATAGTCCCGGTAACGCCAGGCGTTGGAGCGCTCGTAATCGTTCGAAAGTCCGCCTGTGTCCGCATACCGAGCGACATCTAGCCAATGCTGCCCCCAGCGTTCTCCATAGTGAGGGCTATCCAAAAGACGATCCACGAGTTCGGCCCAAGCCTTGTCAAAGTCTTGCTCGGCGGCAGCGACGAAGGTTTCAACTTCCTCTGGAGTCGGCGGGAGTCCTATCAAACCGTAAGTAGCCCGGCGAATCAATTTTCTGGCGACAGCCATCGGGGCCGGTTGGAACCCGGCTGCCTCCAGCTTGGTGCCGACAAAAGCGTCAACTGGATTGCCTGGCCCTTCTTTCCTCGGCACCTCTGGCTTTTCTACCGGCATAAAAGCCCACATGTCTTCCGGCTGATAACGACGATAAGTCCATTCATCAATCAAACCGCCCGATGTCTTAATAAGCATCCCTTCGTCATTAACCTCCACCTCGCGCTCAGCCACCCGAATAGCTTCCTGGATCTCATCATTCGGCCAAGGCGCTCCGGCATTAATCCAAGTTTCGAGATCGGCGATCTGCTGCTCAGAGAGGCGGTCGTTCTCTTTTGGCGGCATTTCGTAGTCAGGATCCTCCCAGCGAACCGCTTCCATAATAAAGCTGTAATCCGCGTCGCCGGGGATAAGTACATCATCAAACGACTCGCCGCCAAGGAGAAGCTCCTCGCGAGTAGTCACGAGAAAATCCCCCTTAACCTCCTTAGCCAGATCTCCATGGCACCCTAGGCACTTTTCCGTCAGCATCGGCTTCACCCTTAGAGTGAAAAGCCGCTCCATGTCTGCGGCTTCGTCTGAGGTGGCATACCCAGGATCGAAAGCTAGGGCCAAGGTCGTCAATCCAATGCCGGCTCTTAGCGCCAATCGTAGGGTATTCGCTTGCGACATACCGCATTGCAAAAATCGAACTAAACTGCACGGCATAGCGCCAGTGCTAGCCACACTTGCTTCATTGGACGTGTTAAACTTTGGATGCATAAAATTGGGGGCGGCCTTTCTCGTAAAGCTCAGCAATTTCTTCGCCCTTTAGGGCATCTGGGTCCTCAGGTTCACGAGAAACGGCAGTAACTAAAGACATATCCAATAAGACACGCAAGATTAACAAAAAATCCGAATTTTTCGCCGATAAAAAACCTACATATTACCAAGCGGCTTGGCTAACGTTCGCATAGGGAATAGCTAGGCGAGAACCCAAAAGGCCCGAAATTAGCGGAGAAACTGCATGCGGCGAACCTACACAGAAAGCTAAACCCTCACCGGTCAGGCCAATTTCGAGCAACCAGCCTACTCAGACTCTCGCGTGTGTGTGCAACAAAACAAAAATTCTTCGAACGTATAGTCACGGTCTCAGCCTCTCTAGAACGCAGTCATGGGTTAAGTAAACAAAGTGTTCCTTAATACCACTTGCTTTGGCAGCAGATTGAGAATCGGACGGGATATTGATAGGACTCGCGAGTGGCTAAAGGCAGGGAGGACTGAACCGGTTCTCCCCACCATATGAGCCTAGAAAAGCTTCTGGGCCCTAACCCTGGAAAAAAACCTATCGCAAATAGAATTGATCGCCGCTTCTTCTCTCTTATCATATTTCTCATGTTGAAGAGTATACTCCGATCCGCATTTCTCATCCTCACCCCCGCACTTTTGCTGAATGCAGCCTTTTCCCAATTCATTGTTTCTCGTGACAACGGAGGCATCGAATTACCTGAGGGCTTCCAGGCTTTGGTCGTAGCCGATAATGTCGGGAAAACGCGGCAAATTGCCATTCGAGACAACGGCGATATTTACGCTGCCTTGATGAATCCAATCGATCTCGGATACATCGTGGCCATGCGAGACACCGATGCTGACGGTATTATGGATGTCATCAAGTACTTCGGAGAATTGGATAGCCAATGTAAATCGCTGAGGTTACATGAGGACTATTTATACGTCGGATCCACTACTCAGATCGTCCGCTTTCCACTCGACAAGCGCAAACTGCTCCCGACAGGACCTTACGAAACCGTCGTATCCGGGTTTCCAACACCGCTCAACCATCGCAGCAAGAACATTACATTTGACGATGCAGGTTATCTCTACGTGAGTGCGGGCTCGCCCGGGGACAGCTGCCAGGAAGTGGATCGCACCAAAGGCTCGCCCGGAAAGGATCCTTGCGACGAACTCGAGCGCTATGCAGGAGTGTGGATGTTTCCTGCGAATACGCTCGGACAGAAACAAATGGAGGACGGATTCCACTACGCCACCGGGATACGCAATAACGTAGCGTTCCAGTGGGACCCAGTCAAAAAGGCGCTGTATGGCGTACAGAACGGACGCGACAACCTCATGCAGAACTGGGGCGAGCTATACGACGAGCGGGAGAGTGCCGAGCTTCCCTCAGAAGAGTTTCAGCTCATCAAGCCCGGATCGAATTTCGGCTGGCCCTACACTTACTACGATCACGAACAAGGATCCCGTATCATCAATCCGGAATATGGAGGCGATAAAATAAAGCGTCCAGAGCCAGGCTTATATGACGATCCTATTCTAACCTTCCCTGGGCACTGGGCTCCGGTAGGCCTGCAGTTCTACAATGCCACCCAATTTCCCGAGAAATACCGGGGTGGCTCTTTTGTCGCTTTTCACGGATCCTGGAACCGGGCACCACTCCCCCAACAAGGCTACAACGTCGTCTTCGTTCCTTTCAAAGGTCAACTTCCTTCGGGTAACTTTGAATCCTTCGCCGAGGGATTCAAAGGGGCCGAGACTTTACTCACCCCCAACTCCGCTAGCTATCGCCCAACAGGCCTAGCAGTTGGACCAGACGGTTCGCTCTACTTGGCCGAAGACCAAGTAGGACGTATTTGGAAAATCATGTACACCGGAGGGCGCGGCGTCTTCTCCAATGCACTTAAACAATCTGAGCCTTCCACATCCGCATCTAATACAACATCTGCCGCGAGCAGCTCCCAATGGGATATAGACCCGCAAGGACAAGCTCTTTACAATCAATACTGCCTAGCCTGCCACCAGATCGATGGAAGTGGCGTGCCCAACATGCAGCCTTCTTTGATCGACTCTAAACGCTTGTCCAGCCACGACAACGACTTCCTGATCAGACTGGCTCTACAAGGCAGCCAATGGATCGAAAATCGCCAATACAACAACCTAATGGCCAGCTTCGCCTTTCTTTCCGATAAGGAAATCGCCCAGGCTCTTAACTACACCAAAGCCCGTTTCGCTAACTCAGAACCGACAATCACTGCCCAGGATGTAGACCGCCTTCGCAATCGATACGCAGGTACGAATTGAATTTTTTAATGGAAGCAGGCGCTCGGCTAGCGCCGCCGCAGCCGTGCAGACGCGTGAGTTCGCTGTTACTTCATCAACTGTAGTTTCCCGAGGATTTCCGCGATTCCGCTGGATAAGCCTCAATCCCTCTTCAGATTTTCCACTGGGGTATGCTCATAATCCCAATTTTCAGGAAAGACTGAATTTTGCATAATACCCTGTAAAATATTCGCCCATAAAAGCTGGACATAAACCGTTCGCGTGATTGCCTCGCTGAATTAACGATTAAACGTTTTTCTGCTCCCACTTTCCCCGTCCTGTCCCGAGCCGCCCTCCAGCGATCAAGGCCAAGACTTTGCAGAGAAACACACAATTAACCCTTAAGAGAGGTTCTTCCTAAATATGAGCGAAATACATCGATCAAGATTACTATGGGCCGGCTTTATGGCGATTCTTGCTGCTGGAGTTGGTTTTGCCGTTCGCGGCGGTATATTCGATAATTGGGCCGGCGAGTACGGTTTCACAGGAGCCCAGCTAGGCGCCATTGGCGGCGCGGGCTTTTCCGGATTCTGTTTTGGCATCATCATCGGTGGTGTCATCGTCGACAAGATCGGTTACGGAAAGCTGGTTCTCCTGGCTCTCGTTTGCCACGTACTTTCCGCCTTCGTCACCTTTGCCCCGGGCGCCGATGCCGCCACGGCTACAGCCTACAACTATTTATTCTGGGGCATGTTCATTTTCGCCTATGCAAACGGAACGCTAGAAGCGGTAGCCAATCCTCTGGTCTCGACGCTTTATCCAGAAAATCGGACTCACTACCTGAATATTCTACACGCATCATGGCCCGCCGGCATGGTGGTAGGAGCCGTTATTGGATGGGTTCTCGATGACCAAATCGGAATCCACTGGAAGTGGCAGTTGGCCATCTACCTCGTCCCCACCGTCATCTACGGACTCATGTTCATGGGGCAAAAGTATCCGAAATCTGAAGCCCACGAAAAGGGCCTGGGCCTTGGAGATATGATGAAGGATGTAGGAATCCTCGGCGGCCTGGTCGTTTGCTACCTCCTTTCCCTCTTCATGAGCGCATCGCTCGGATTCTCCCAAACGCTTAGCTATGTAATTGCTTTCGTACTGCTCTTGGCCATTGGCTTTATCACCAAGTTCTCCATGGGCGCGATTTTGATGTTCATTCTATTCGTAGCACATGCCTTGGTCGGAGCTGTCGAGCTCGGCACGGACGGCTGGGTTCAGAATATTACCGGCAATATTCTCTCTTCATCCGAGGGCAAGATCCTCTTCGTCTGGACATCGACTATCATGTTCCTACTACGTTTCTGTGCCGAATTCATCGAGAAACGTTTGGGGCTGTCGCCCATAGGACTGCTACTGGCTTGCTCCATCCTCGCTTTCGTCGGTCTCCAACTAGCTGCTGGAATGACCGGATTCATCGGAGCCATGATCGCTCTTGGAATCTACGCCGTTGGCAAAACATTCTTCTGGCCTACTATGCTGGCTGTCGCAGGTGACCGTTATCCTCAAACGGGTGCTGTAGCGATGAGCATCATGGGGGGAATTGGAATGCTATCCGCGGGCCTACTCGGATCGACCGGTCTCGGATTCGCCAAGGACCACTATGCAGGTCAGGCACTTCAAGAAAAGAACGCTGCGATCTACGAAGCTGTGAAAGCCGACGCTCCTAGCTCCTTCCTCTTTTTGAATGCCACGGGACTAGACGGGACCAAGCTAAGCGAGGCTCAGGGACGCGTCGCTGAAGGCAGCCCAAATCCCGGAGACCAGGACATTGTCGATGCTAGCATAACTGGAGATCGAAAGACCCTGAAGGCTGACTCGCTCATCCCATTCACAATGGCCATTATCTATCTTGGAATATTGCTCTACTTCAAATCGATAGGCGGGTACAAAACGGTATCTATTGACGGTGGAGAATCCAAAGAAGAATAAGGCTGCTACAGCGAATCAATTTCAAGGCGCTATCGTAAGATAGCGCTTTTTTTGTGGACAGCAGCACAGGCTTCTAGCATTTTTCACATCGGGTGGACGTACACGCAGAGTGCCTTTGCCATTTTTCAAAAAGGCGGAGTAGAAATCCTAGCGGTATCGTCGAGACCTTCTTGAAAACCGCCTCTTCCTCTACAAATCCGTTCGCTCGACTAGTACGTCGAAATCCTTGGGCAGGGGATTTCCCGTTACATCCTCCAGCCAAACATCGAACATCCCTTTTCCTGCACTAAGCTCGATCTCCATAAATCGGATACTCGCTTGGCTCTGCAGTTTTTCAATCTTTCCGTTCCAGCTAGCCACCAGCGCTTTCCCATTCGATTTCAATTCCTTCGAATCGCGAACCGTTATTCGATAAACCCCAGTTCCTTCGATAAGCACCGGCCACCCAACTGACTCAGCATCAGTCCCAAACCGGCGATGCCCATCCTGATAGCGGCATAGCAACACGGGGTTTTCCTTTCCCGTCCCCAAATGGATTACCCCCGGCTGAAATTCGCGAGTCTCTTACATCTCGGTAAACCAATTTTCGTAAACCTTTTGCAAGTGGGCCATTACTTCGGGATGGGACTCTGAAACATCCTCCGACTCACCTTTGTCAGCTATCAAATCGTACAGGGCGACATCCAGGTCCGAATAGTTAGGCTGAAAATTGACATCGTTAGCAGCATTCGGATACGCGATTAGCTTGTAACGCTGAGAAATAACAGTGGCATTTTGGTACGGAGCTTGAGCAATGGACTTAATATGCTGGGTAATGAGAATCCGGTCTGGCCAATCATTGGAAGCTCCGTGATCCGACCAAAGCGGCCACAAGCTCCTTCCATCTATCGTAAGATAACTAGGAATCGAAATCCCCGCTACTTACAACAAGCTTGGCAAGACGTCAAAATGGGCTGCGATTTTGTCTATGGATCTTCCTGCCTCAATTTGACTGGGCCATCTCACATAAAAAGGCACACGGATCCCGCCCTCATAAACGCTTCCCTTCGCTCCTCTAAGCCCGGCGTTGTATCGTCCCCGGGTGGGACCGTTGTCCGTCATGAAAATGATCAAGGTTTCTTCGACTAGGCCCTCCTCATCGATCGCTTGCAAAAGAGCTCCGAAATTATCGTCCAAATTTTTAAGCATCCCGTATATCGCCGCAGTCCTCGGGTCGAGCCCCCAATCCAAGAATGGCTGACTATAGGCTCTGGCAATATCCAACGGCGTGTGCGGAACGTTTGGAGCGATGTACACGAAAAACGGTTTTTCGGAATCTGACCTCAGAAACTGAATCGCGGCACCGAAAAAGAGATCGGTGCAATAGCCGTCTCCCTTTACCACGTTGCCATTTCGCCAAAGGATCGGATTGAAATAATTCGCGTCAGTATCGGGAGCCTGCCCGATACCCCCTGACTTGTGGATGAGAGTTTCCTCGAATCCTTGGTCTTGCGGACGCATTGGATAGTTATCTCCTAAGTGCCACTTTCCGAACAGCCCTGTCCGGTATCCCGAATTCTTTAGCAGCTCTGCAATCGTCACTTCGTCGCCGTGCATTTTTGCCGCCCCTCGAGATGTATGCAGGATTCCGGTACGTAGATAGTATCGTCCCGTCATCAAGCTAGCTCGAGTGGGCGTGCAGAGCGGATTGACATAGAATCGCTCCATTCTTTGCGAATCGTTCGCAAAACGGTCCAAATTAGGGGTCTCGATTTGGTCGTTTCCGTGAACACCAAGATCGCCGTATCCTTGGTCATCCGTCATGACCAAAATGATGTTCGGTTTATCACTGGTAGCCGAAAATGCTAAGCTAGAAGCCAGGCCAAATAAAGATATTATCCGTAGACTGCCCATGGCTCCATATTTGTTTACCCCACCTAAGAAGCAATGTATTAAATTTTGTATTGCTAAAAGACGGACACCATTGGGAATGCAAAATCCTAGGTGCGTTCAAGTTCCAGAGACATCTTCCAATTTCCTTCGGAACGAATGTTGAAATTCAGTCGTTGCTAAAGTCTTCGAATTAACAACCTACTAAGTTCGCTACTAAAATGATTGTCACCTTATTCATCGCTGTGCAATTTTGCATTGGGTACTATGTGTATGCCTCGGCAGTCGACGGAATCGGGCGGCACTCCTGCTTATTGGCCAGCATCATAACTCTATGCGTCTGCTGCCTGACAGCAGCCCTTTTGATGGAGCGAACTCGCTGGTTTCGACACTCACTCTTGGCCTCGAAAATTGGCTACAGCTGGATGGGAGTAAGTTTCATCTTTCTTTCCGTCGCCTTGCTTCTGGATGCCATACAGTGGTTCATGCCAACTCTGGATGACGGACTAGCCCTGTATTTTCTGGTAGGGCTGGGTTTTCCATTATCGATCTACGGATACGTTTCCGCCAAATGCGTTAATCCCCGCAAGGTCCAACTATCCTCCTCTAAAATCGCATCCCCGATTCGAATCGTTCAAATTTCCGATCTGCACCTTGGGGACTCGAGCTCGCTGACAAACATTCGTCAAATTGTAGCGACTATCAATGAGTTCGACGCCGATCTCATCGTTTCAACCGGCGATCTATTCGATGGCTATTTGCCCCTCATGCAGCCCTACGTCGAGCTTTTGAAAAACCTCCAGAATGCTCCCCTCGGCAAATTCGCGGTTTGCGGAAATCACGAGTTCTACGCCGATATCGATGCCTGTCTCGATTTAACTAGAGAGGCCGGATTTCAGGTCCTCCGCAACGAATCGGTTTCGTTGAACGACGAATTGACGCTCATAGGGATGGACGATCCTACCACCCGCAGAGATACTTCACGGGAAAAAGTCGACGAGGCTACCTTCAAGAATATGGATCCGTCCACATTTCGACTCTTTCTCTATCACCGGCCTAGCATTCGGCCCGATCGATTCGATAAATTCGATCTGCAACTATCCGGCCATACCCACGGCGGACAGATTTTCCCTTTCCATTATCTCAATAAGATCTTCTATCGGGCTAAGCCAGGGCTAACTCAACTCGATCAGGAAACCTACCTCTATTTGAGTCGTGGAACGGGTTCTTGGGGACCACAATTTCGGGTTTTCGCTCCTCCGGAAATCACGTATATAACCATCGTCCCATAAAAATGAAGCGATCTATTTCTAAGACCCAAAGTCTAAAACGGCTCGCCCTTTCCACGGCCGCAGCCGTACTCTTGATGCTGGGCTGCGCCAAAGAACCCACCCTAACTGAAGAAGAGTTCGAAAAAGCGGAAAGCCTATTCGCCGAATCTTGTCTAATTTGCCATAGCAATCAGGAAATGCAGCGCGGACCTATCATCGATGGGCTTCCCGCCTGGTACAGCAAAACCCAACTGGAAAAATTCAGAGACGGCATTCGTGGGCAGAACCCCGAGAACCGATCCGAATTACTGATGGGGTCTGCTCGAGACCGCTTTGTCGACGACGAAACCATTCGCCTCCTTTCCACCTACATTGCCGATCTCCCGCCGAAACCTCGCACGAAGGTAGTGCGGGGAAACGCAGAACGAGGACAACTTATCTACGGAACCTGCCTTCTTTGCCACGGGACTTACGGTCAAGGCAACGAACGCTTGCGGTCCCCACCGCTAAATATCCTCGAGGATTGGTATCTGCTAGATCAGCTCCGAAAATTCGCGTCCGGCAAGCGCGGCTACAATCCAGAAGATCCCTACGGGATTCAAATGGCGTATTCACTAAATGGATTCAATGACCGAGACTTGAAGGATGTCGTCGCCTACATTCAGGGATTCTCTGAAACACAGAAAAGTCAGTAGTGACTCGAAGGATAAGTAAAGGCTTTTTTAGGCAACTAAGGGTGTAAGATCCTTGAGAACGGATCCTACCGAACGGTCCTCTTAAGGTAGCGGGCGATCGGAGATCGCCTGCTAACAGATTCAAACAACCGTGTGCAACGTTAGTCGCTACTGAGCGACAAACTCCTGAAGGGCCGACTTCAGTTGCGGATAGGCGAATGCAAAAACCGCAACCAGCGGAAGCATTCCCAACGCCGATCCAGCCATCAATACCGCCTGCGGTGAATTTAGGCTGCTGCCATACAAAGCAGCTAGACTTATCGGGAGCGTGCGTGTCTCTTCGCTATGCAATAGAAGCATGGGTATGATGTGGGCGTGCCAGGAAAGTACAAAATGGGCGAATCCGAAGGCTATGAGAAAGGACTTAACCAAAGGAAGAGTTAGCAGGAAAATCCGAAATTCTGAAGCACCCTCCATCCGGGCCACGTCGAGTAAGTCGCTAGGCAACTGACTGTAAACGCGGGCGAAGAACAAAACTCCCATACCACTAACCAAGCCTGGTAAAATAACTCCAAAGAGATTGTCAAAGAACCCCAGAGCATTCACCCAAATGAACAAGGGTAGTGCTACCATCTGAGGCGGAATAAGAACGACGAGGACCCCTAAAGCAAACAGTCCGATACGACCTCGGAATCGGTAGGAGCCGATCACGAAACCCGCCATCGCAGCCAGCAAAGTTGCGCCTACACCCTGACTTAGAGAAACGGTAATCGAGTTCGTCAAACTGCGCAGGTAGGGAAAGAATTCGTTTGAAAGGAGGATTTCGTAGTACTGATCCGTCCATTCTCGGGGCCAAAAAATGCGGGTACTGAAAATTTCGGCATTCGATTTGAATGAACCGAGAATCATCCAGAAAAGTGGGTACAAAAAAATGATAGTCGCGATGGCTAGGAGGCATCCCACACTAATGGAAGCGAGTTTTCGATTCATCGGGCCGAATCCTCCTTCCAAAGCTGTCGCGGAAGCATGGCCACCAGAATCAACATACCAGCGAGCCATGGAACGATTGATAGACTCACTGCGGCCCCACTACCGAATCCGCCCCCAATAAATGCCTTCTGGTAAGCGTAGGTCACCAAAAGAAGACCCGCGTCATTCGTTCCACCAGACCCGCCGAAGAGCACATAAGATCCAGCGAACTGAGCGAAGCAATCGATTATCAAGTATATCAGGCAAAAGGTCAGGGTCGGGGATATAAGCGGCAAGGTTACATTGACGAACCGGCTCCAAACGCCAGCACCATCTATCTTTGCAGCATCGAGAATTTCTCTAGGGCGAGCGTTCAACGCACAGAGAAGAAAAAATGCCAAGAAGCCAGTCCAGCGCCAAACCGCTTGGATCACTACAGCCGATAAGATGAAATCGGGATCGGAAAGCCAATTGATCGTCTCGAAACCGAGGGGCTGAACAATCCAACGATTAAGAAGCCCCTCCTTTCCATGGAACACCAATAGGAACAATAAGGCCAAAACCGTAGGCGGACAAAGCCCAGGAATCATCAATCCGAACACCAAAGGCCCTTGAATGCGCCGAGTGCACAAGCGTAAAGAATGAGCAAATACAAGTGCCAATGTGATGGTTATCGTGACCGTCGATACTGCAAAAACCCCGGTATTCAAGACTGCCCGCCAATACCGTGAATCGGCCAGGAGGTCGCGATAGTGCTGCCAACCGACGAAGGTGGATTCCCCGAACAAGGTATCCGATTCGAGGCTCAGCAAAAGTCCCTTCCCTAGCGGAGTCATCCAGAACAGCGTGAGGAAGACGAAGAACGGGGCCAGGAGCCAAAAAAGCCCCCAGCTTGGCCAATTCCTATCGCTTAGCGAGCGCCGCATCAATTGGAGTTCCTAGTTCGCTCCGGGTGGAGGACCGCCGCCGCTCTCAAGCTGATCCTTGAAGCGCCTCAGGGCGCTTCGCGCATCTCCCTCTCCGTACATAACCGAACTCAGCATCCCTTCTCGGATCATAAAGACCGCCATCGGGCGCTTTGAATTCATCATGACTCTGGGTATTTCCGGAGCGAGATCCACGAGAATCTGGCCCAATGAATCATAACCAAAAAATGGCTGCGGCTGCAATAAGCGAATATCTTCGAAAGCCGGCTTGTAGGCAGGAAAACTGTTTCCTTGCAAAAAGCGTTGAGCGTTGGCCTCTGAATTAGTCATAACGAATTTCATGAACTCCCAGGATTCGTCTATCAAATCGCTACCTTTGTAGATGACCAATCCCTGACCAGCGAAGGTCGAAGTCCTGACCGAATCCGGATTACCTTGCTCATCCGTCCAAACAGGAAGCGGCATAATGCCCCACTCTCCTTCCAGTTCAGATGAAAATTGCTGGATCATATCCAGGCCGTACCAATCGGCGCCCATAATCGCGAGGATTTCGTTATTCGCCACATCGCCTCCGAAAAAGACAGGATCAAAAATCGTGGCCCTATCCGGCATCAGACCGATACGTTTTTGGGCTAGCTCTCCCATAAATTCTAAGGTTTCCACCGCGAGCTCGAAATCTGGTAGTACTTCTCCCGTCTCCGAAAATAGATGACCTCCCCGCTGTCGGAGGAGAATGCCAAAGTAGCTGGGATCTAAGGCGAGAAAGGGCTGATTCTCAGCCGCGAGTTCTTCACCAATAGCCATAAAATCGTCCCAGGTCTTGAATTCGCTAGGCGAAAGGCTGAACTGTTGGAAGAGGTCCCGACGATAGTATATGACTACGGCGCTCAGCGATTGCGGCAATCCCAACACCTGATCTCCCACAGTGAATAATTCCAACCGCTGGAGCATCATAGATTTGTCCAGCCCAGCAGCTTTGACCCGATCAGTCAGATCCACGAAAGGCGTTTCTCCCTGGAGATACATCCCGAAGAAGACTTCATCGAGTTGCACGATGTCTGGCGTGTTGGTTTGCGTCTTGAAAGCGATGGCCAGTTTGTCGGGCATTTCCCGAAATCCGAACGCCTCTACCTCCGCTTTAAAGTCCGCATCCACCACCTGTTGGTATAGCCTAACCATATTGTCATAGTAGATCTTGTCCTGCTGTGAGCTAATCCAGATCTTGACGGGCTCGGCCCAAGACACACTCGCCATAGCCCATATCATAAAAATGAGGGTGGATTTAACTGACCTATTTGTGATTGATGGAAAACAGAGAAACGAATTCATACCGATATGATTTTCCCGTGATAGGGATTAAATGAGATTACGTCGAGGGCGAAGATAGAGAACAAAGGTAACCTGAACCAAGTTCATACGTCGGCTAAGCACTTTCGAGGTAGTGGGCGATCGACGAAAACCCAAAAACCCAAATTTCGAATAGCAGCTCAGAGATCGCCATATACCCACAAATCTCCATTCAATCGCTAAATTATAATCCGCTAAAACTAACTGCTCTTTTTGCTCCCATTCCCAAGAATCTAGGCTACGGTTGCCCATCTATGCCGCAGATTGGTCAGAGAAATCGCCTCGAGATCATCAAGGAGTCTCCCCAGGGAGTCTATCTTGATGGCGAAAACCTCGGAGAAATCCTGCTGCCAGCATTTCAAAGGCCCGATTGGGCAGAAATCGGTGACGTGCTCGACATTTTCCTGTATCGCGATTCTGAAGACCGCTTGATAGCGACAACTCGAACTCCTAAAGCGATGGTTGGAGAATTCGCCTGCCTCGAAGTCATGGATGTGAATAAAAAAGTCGGGGCTTTTCTCGATTGGGGTTTGGAAAAGGATCTCCTTCTGCCCTTTCGAGAACAGAAAAAGCGCGTCCAGGTCGGTAGCAAAGCCATTGTCTATTTGAAACTCGATACGGAAACCGATCGTTTGGTGGCCACCGCTCGATTCCATCGTTATCTGGATCAATCGGAGCATCACTATCGACAAGGCGATCCAGTCAACTTGCTCGTAATCGAAGAAACGCCTATCGGCTATAGAGCGATAATCGAAAATGCCCACACTGGTCTCCTTTACAGGTCGGAGCTGTCGGGACCCCTTGAATATGGACAATCCTTTCCTGGATTCATCAAAGACGTTCGGAAGGACAGGAAAATCGATCTGCAGCGCGATGCGTCCGGTTATCGCCGAACGTTGCCGCTCGCCGAGGACATCTATGATCATCTTTTGGGAGCCGGTGGCCACCTCTCTTTCAACGACAAGTCTTCACCGGAATCGATCCGAGAAACCTTTTCCGCTAGCAAAAAGGCCTTCAAGCAAGCCTTGGGGATGTTATATAAGCAACGACGTATCGAATTTAAAGGTGATGGTATTGTTCTTACCGACAATTCGAAAAGTGCCCAATAAAGCTAGGTCCCTAGTGGACTTTTTCGGAATCCGCCCGACTAATTCCATTGGGCACTTAGCTGAAACATGGTTTCAAGCGGGTCTTCGTGATTTTGCTTCTCTTTCCGAGGGGCTTAGGCAAAACCTCCCTGTTGGTAAATATCGCCTCTTGCTTGGCCTATTTGGGCAATAAGGTTATGGTGGCCTCAAAGTAACTACAGTATCCGGTTGATCAGACTAGACCGCTGAAAAGCCCTCCCACGCAGAAGCCGAATTGCTAGACAACTTCAGGCAAAACTAGCGAAATATCGCCATCGTTCTGCCCCTTTCACCAAGGGCCTGTCCACTTGCCATTAATTTCGGCAAGGTTCCCGAAAGAAACGGCAGACGGGCGGAATCCGCTGCCAGAGCATAAAATATCAAGTTTGGAGACCAATCAACCAAGTGTTTGGCAAGAACCTCTGGTTTGCTCAACATAAAGCCCATTCGTACTTGTATTCCATGAGTTTCATCGCATCACTTCCGAAGATTGAGCTGGCCGATTCACAATTCAGCTCCACTTTAATTACTGTCTCTTCTCTAGCGTCTATCGATCCCTATGCCACACGACTTTAGCGGCCAAGCATTCCTCGTCACCGGTTCCACGCGAGGAATCGGAAAAGCGATTGCCGTATCCATTGCCGAAGCAGGAGGATCGGTCGCTATTCACGGCCGGGAGCTCGAGAAAGTTCAATCGGTTTGTGAGGAAATCGATTCCAAGAGGACCAAAGCCTTCGCCGCGGACCTATCCAATCCTGAACAAGCCATTGAATTGGTCAAAAGCGTATTCAGCCATTTCGGCCGTTTAGATGGACTCGTCAACAATGCGGGCTCTGGTCGAGCCGTCGCATTTCGAGGGCTCAAACTCGACGCTTGGCGGGCAACCCAGGCCCTCAATTTGGAATCCGCCTTTATCGCCTGTCAAGAAGCCTACAAGCTCATGAGGAAGGCTAAAACAGGCAGTATTGTTAACATGGCATCGCTAGCGGCTCATGGACCGGGAAATATGATGGGTGCGGACTACGCTGCCTCAAAAGCGGGACTCGTTAGCATTACTCGAACTCTAGCCTTAGAAGCGGCCCGTTTTGGAATTCGCTGTAATGCCGTTTCACCTGGCATCGTAGAAACGGATATGGCCGAAGGCATGACGGATGAGATGATCGCAAAAATGGCCATCCCACTCAATCGCCTAGCAACCTGTAAGGACGTGGCCAACGTAACAGCCTTTCTTCTCTCGTCTGACGCTGTCTACCTAACGGGTCAGGTAATTCATGTCGATGGCGGGCAATTCATTTACGGATAAGCTCTAATTGCCGAATGCCAACTGATTCCTCAATTCCCAATCAGCGTGTAGCGGTTACCGGTATGGGAATCGTGTCAGCCCTAGGAATTGATGAAGACTCCGTCTGGTCGCAATTGCTGGAGGGGAAAAGCGGCATCGATCAACTCCAAAGTTTAGATACATCCAAGCTCAAAGTCAGCATCGGGGCAGAAGTACCGCCTGGGCTTTTAGAAGACGCTCTAAAAACGCTGGGGCGCCGCTCTGTCGATCGGGCCTTGGATATGGCTGTCGTTGCATCTGCCCAGGCTCTTCTCCAAGCCAAATTGATTTCTGGAGATGGACCGTTTGATGATAAGGATGTCTCTGTCATTTTGGGAACCGGAACCGGTAGCGCCCAAAGTTATAATCAGGCCTACAATATCCTCTTCGAAAAAGGTTCGCACAATCTTCGGCCTACCACTGTACCCCGTTGTATGTACAACGCTATTTCCGCAGGGATCTCGCTTCAGTTTCGCCTTACTGGTGCCAACTACGTGATCGTATCTGCTTGTACTTCGGCAACCAATGCCATCGGAACCGCATTCCGTATGATCCGTCACGGATATGCCGATCGCGTTTTGTGCGGTGGAGCAGACGGCTTCTTTGACCCCTTCTCTTTCGGAGCCTGGAATAATATAGGAGCCCTATCACGAATAGAGGATCCGAAAAAAGCCTGCCGCCCTTTCGCAGAGGACCGTCAAGGAACCGTTCTGGGTGAAGGAGCAGGAGCCATAGTCCTTGAGGCTTACGACAAAGCCATCGATCGCGGGGCTGCTATCCGAGCGGAGATTCTTGGATACGGAGAGTCTTCAGACGCCGCTCACATCACCAAGCCCAGTTCAAAAGGACAGGCCAAGGCCATGCAACAAGCCCTCAAAGACGCCTGTATTGATCCCAGCGAAATCGCTTTAATCAATGCCCATGGAACGGCTACGCCGGGCAACGATTCTTGCGAGAGCGAGTCGATCCGACGCATCTTCGGCCACCATGCGGATCGCATTCCTGTCGTGGCCAACAAGAGCTATTTCGGCCACACGCTTGGCGCATCTGGAGCCCTGGAGACTATCGCCTCAGTCAAAATGATCGAAAATCGAAAGGCTCCTCCAAACTTGAATCTTGAAAACCCAGATCCTGCTTGCGACTTGAATCTGGTAAAAAGCGAGCCCATATCCATCGATATTGGACCCATTATGAAAAACAGCTTCGGATTCGGGGGAGGCAACGGCGTCCTAATAATCAATCCCAGTAAGGTTTAACCTCCTTCACGTTCCCAATATGACAGACACCTCTAAACAAGAAACTATCCTCGGCCAGCTTCGGGGCATCCTGGAAGAGTCCTCATCCGTCGAACCGGACTGGGATTCCTTCTGTCCGCAGTCTACGATCGAATCGCTTGGTCTGGACTCACTCACGATTCTCGACCTGCTCTACGATATCGAAGAAGACATCGGCATACATCTCGAAGCGAAAGAAGTGCTCAACGTCTCGACCGTCGGCGAGATCATAGATATGCTAGTCGCTAAAGGCGCTTGAAGCGGATCTTCCAACTCGCCGAATACGGCTTTTTTCGTTGCGTACTCTTTCTTTGCGACACCCTGCCGTACTCTATTACTTGTCTCGTCGCTCGAGGCACGGCTAACCTTTGGTGGCTAGTTGACAAGAAGCGCCGAATTGTCGCAAAAAACAATATCATCCGCAGCGGTATTGAAACCGATCCAAAGCGGGCCTTAGCAATCGCTAAAAAAGCCTGCCAAAACATGGCTCTAGTCATTGTGGAATCCCTAAGGTCCACAGATTTTCTGGGCGATGAGACTATCGACCAGCATCTAAAAATAGAAGTTCCCGACGATATTAAAGCGGTGCTAGAAGATCCGCAACAAAGCCTCATTATCGCTTCAGGGCATTACGGAAACTGGGAGGTGGCTGGTCACTGGGTTTCCCGATACAAGCCAGTTGCCGGGATAACACGGGCTATGAACAATCCCTACATCGAAGGCCTTGTGGAAAAACGGAAATCCCGTTACCACTTTCGGCCGATCCCTAAGCACGATGGTAACACTGGTCGCTTTCTGGAAGTCCTAGACAATCACGAAATACTGGCCCTGCTCTTCGATCAGCACG
>DKNL01000051.1:0-516 GCA_002474325.1 Opitutales bacterium UBA7389 | reverse complement strand
GCACGCGGGGGAATACGGAATGATGATCGACTTCTTTGGCCATCCAGCCGCGACTTTCAAGACGGCCGCAATGCTCCACCTCGTTACAAGGACACCACTTTGTTTCGCCTCCTGCCACCGAGTCGGGCCCATGAAATTTGAAATCAGCTTCTCACCCTTAATCCACCAAACTAGAAGCGGAAACAAGAACGAGGACATCAAAGCGATCCTGAACAGCTTGAATCGCGATTTGGAAAATTCCATCCGACAAGACCCCACCCAATACCTATGGGGCCACCGACGTTGGCGAAACTAGTAAATCCGGGAATCGAAACGCCACAATTCTAAATCAGGCATTCAATTCTCTGCTATTTGTCTTCCAGCATATCTGGCATAGAGAATTCAAAGGCTTTGACGGGTTCGTTAGAGCCAAACGATCGAGATACATCCTAGTCTTTCTTTCAAGACCCAAAGTCGGTGACGTTATTTTGGAACTCGGCCAATCTCCTATCGGCCAACTTTCGATCTTGTGTTTTG
>DKNL01000013.1 GCA_002474325.1 Opitutales bacterium UBA7389 | reverse complement strand
GGGTTGCAACGAACGTATCCAATCGTGCACGACATGCACCCCTTCACGATCAATCGAAGGTACCCCGATCATCGGCATATGCCCTGCCCCCTTTGTAGCAATGCGATAATAGAGAATAGATCGATAGGGATTCCCTGGCTCGATTAGCGGCGCCCCCTCGAGCCCAAAACTGCCTCGACTGGGGCCGAAGTTCAATATACGCATATTTTCATTGGTCGTCGTGATATTCATCATCGAGACAATTCCTGCCCCACCCGAACGCCGATGGCATCCCGCACAGTTGCTATGGATCCAAGACCGTGCTCTGGTTTCCAAAGCGAGTGATTCGTCGTAAGGATTACCCATCGGCTGAATCTTCGCGGCTTTCTCGAATGCATCGTCGACTAGCCCCAAGCCCAAGAATCGCTTGATTTGATCATCACGGGCCATCTGACCTGGGAAAAAAGCCAGTGGCTTATGAAAATTGCTTCCGTGGCAGCGCATGCATTCGTTTCTGGCATAGAAGCGCCATGGCTTACCTTGGACCGTCGTCGTCAGTCCTTCGCGAGCCACTAAGGTGGCATCTGTCTGCTCTTCGTTCCACCGATAAGTATAGCCATTCCAATACCCATCCCAGTGCAGGATTTGCGTTTCCACTCGCTGTTCGTTCAAACGTATTGTCTTTACCAGTACGGAGTCTTTTACCTCCCGATACTGGGTCAGTATAAACGGTTGAGGTCTGGCAATACTCGTTTTAAATCCATCTTTCTCAGGAATGGCTACCCAGTAACTAGACTCTGCTCCCTCCTGCCACATGGGTGAATTGATGGAAAATCCGTAGACTCCCGGAGCGGGAATCTCATTTTCAGTATCTTCGAAAAGGCCAGTGAGACTCAATCGGCTGGGGAAGTCGCTCACTTCACCCTCTCGCGGATTGGGGACGAGCCGATGAAGCCGTTGGTCATCGGGCCAGTCTATAAAGATGATCTCGCCGCCAGACACATCGCCAAACGATACGATCTGTTTGCGCGTTTCAGCGATGAGATAGTTCTGAGCCATCTTTTCACCATCCCATTCCAGGGCCCAGACTTTCCCATTGGACCAATCGCCATAAATGTAAGCGCCCTTTAGCTCAGGAAAACGTTCTCCCGAATTGAAAAAGCCACCAGTTACCGATGCTCCTTCCGTGTCATGCGAGTAGCTTAAGACAGGAGAGACAATCGGTCCTAGTCCGCGTTTCTGGTCCGGCTTGACCGGTACTGGGCCTTCAACTACAGACCAACCGTGATTGCCACCTTTCTCCACCCGATGGATCATCTCGTACAATTCCCAGCCTACGTCCCCTAGCCATATATTGCCAGTAATTGGGTGGAAATCCATCTTCCACGGATTGCGAAACCCGAAGGCCCAGATTTCAGGACGAGCACCTTGTATACCTACAAAAGGATTATCCTTCGGGATTGCGTAAGGGAGACCGGGATCGCGCCGGTCTACATCAATACGGGAAATCGCTCCTGCTATGGTCTCCAAATTCTGGCCATCGTTGTTCGGGTCCGGCGGGTCGGGCGGAGCTAAATCTCCGACTGGTATGTAGAGCATGCCATCGGGACCGAATTGAATGTTCCCACCATTGTGGCCGCCAACTCCACAAGAAATTATATCCTCCCGGCTTTCGGGCAATACTCTGAGCGAATCATCGAGACGAAAAGAGCTAACCGTAGACTTCTGAGCACCAGATTGAAGAATCGAAGTATAGAAGACGTAGCACAACCGGTTAACTTCGAATCTTGGGTGAAAAGCGAGACCATAGGTATTGAGAAATCCATGAACAAACGTGCTCAAATCCGCCGATAGCTCAGGACTCTCGGGGTTCGCATTGAGATCGGATGGCAGTATCCAAATCTTTCCCTTTTGCTCGGTAACAAACATCCGCTCACGAGACTTAAGAATCGTGATCGCCAACGCGTTCGTGAAGCTGATGTGCGGCCATATCGGCTCAGCCTGGTAGGCGGGGATGGGCTCTGGCGTACCACGAATCTTTGAGCCCACCCATTCAACACGCTCCTCGCCAAAAGCCAGACTCAGGAAAATGACTGCCGAGAAAAGAATCGGCAATGAAAGAGGAAACGGTGCTCGAGTCATGGTGGCATTACGCGTACCCAACCAAGCAATCGCAATCCCGTTTTCGTACGCGATACAAATAACATAAGAATTAAAAAGCGAGTTCTTAACATCGTTCGCAAGCATTGCATTCGATCTCGCACCTGATCCCGCATCGTGGGAGAGGAGATCCAACCCGACGATGTCCATTTGTCCGATTACCCCCAGAATACCCGAAAAATCGGATTTGATTGATTTCCCAGCAGGACGGCTTATAGACCCAAATCTCGAGTCCCGACCAGATTGTCCGAATGCTTTTCTCATCTCCCTCCGTCCGACACTTACAAGCCCTTGCCAAAATAATCAGAGTTTTAGTAGCAATTCTTGTCGTGGCATCCACGATAGACTCGAAAATCACTTTCGCTGATGAGGTCGACTTCAACCGAGTGATTCGCCCCATCCTTTCCAACAATTGTTTTTTCTGCCACGGGCCGGATCGTGAAACGCGGGAAGCAGATCTACGACTAGATATCCGCGAGGATGCCATCGAGGCCTTCGCCTTTGTGCCAGGCGATCCCAATGAGAGCGAACTAGTCTACCGGATTTTCAGCGAGGATAGCGATGAGGTCATGCCTCCGCCGAAATCCAACCATTCGCTGAGCGATAAGGAAAAGGAATTGTTGCAACGCTGGATAGCAGAAGGAGCCGAATATGAAAACCATTGGGCTTACACACCCATCGAAAGCCCTCCCTTCGAAAGCATCGATGAGATCGTCACTCGTCGACTCGAGAAGAAAGGATTGAAACTCTCGCCCGAAGCCTCGAAAGCGACGCTGCTTCGCCGCCTGTCTTTCGATCTTAACGGCCTACCGCCCAAACCCGAAGCAGTTCAGACATTCGTCAACGAGACGGATCCAGATGCCTACGAGAAGGCAGTCGACGATTTGCTAACATCCAAACATTACGGCGAGAAAATGGCTATCCACTGGCTCGACGCGGTACGGAAAAACGATGGACTTCTTTCCACTCCTGCGTGTCAGAACTGCAGAGGATCCGAATCGAGGACGTGGGATGCACCATGTGTCCATCGGGACAGCTACGAAACGTCAGCCAGAATTGTCCCTTCCATCGGATCAGGTCGGTAAAGGCATTGTGCTCTCCGTTGTGATAGGCACGACGAACATTCGTCACCTCAACTTGAGGAAGGGTATCAGCAGCGGAGAGAGTAAATGTGAATCCAACGAGAAGAAAAATCCAATCGAACCTCATGGCCTGTGTTCTAGATTGCGAGCCCGTCTACGCAACCATCGAATCGTGCTAGCCGACCGATTTGCCCTAACTGAAGCCCTCCCAACCGCCAAAAATTTCTTGCCACATCTTTTCAATTTCCGCCTGCGAATCTTCGGAGACAATTAGTCGAAATGGCAGAGATTCAGCATTAGCCAATTTGAATAAACTTAGGCAGCCCACCTGAATGAGTTTTGTACATAGAGGAATACTGATTTTGGATAGGGTATCGTCAGGACGATGATGAAAGAAGCGGCCTGAGGCGCAATTAGAGCGCCCGAGATAGACTCCAGGAATTCCTGCCGCGGCAAAAGGGAAATGGTCGGCATAGGGCACGATTTCATGCTTCACAGCAAGATACTCATCTTGTCCCACGAACATTCGGTTGAAATAGTCGCCCAATTCCTCAGAGCCGATGCAAGAAAGATTTGTCCACCCCATTAAGGACCCAAAAGAGTCAAAGTTGAACATACAGCCACCTCGATCTTTCAGTTCTTCTCGCCGCTGTCTGACATAGAATGAACTGCCAACCGAGAGCTGTTCTTCTGCTCCAAAACTGACTAACCGTATCGTCCGTTTTCGTGGCAGCTTCGCCAGCACCTGTGCTGTTGCCAACACGGCAGCAACTCCTGTGGCATTATCATCCGCTCCAACAGAATCAGCCTGAGTATCGTGATGGCATCCAACAAAGAGTATTTCCGAACTCAAGTCAGTCCCCGGCAACTCGGCGATGATATTGGATGATGAGCTCTCACGCATTTCACCATAGATACAGAGTCTAGCTGTGCTCGCCTCCTCTTGTTTCCACTTCCAGGCGTCCATATAGGCAACACTGGCTATGGTCATCCCGCCGTACTTGTGTGTGTAGGCCGGAAACATGCCGTCCGCCGTTACTACCGTTCCTGGAAAGCGAACATCGACAAATAATACAAAGGCCGGCTTGGCATTTATTAACCGTCTGTAATTGTCGCCTTTTTCAATGTGACTACCCAAGTGTACAACGGCCTTACCCGAGAGATAGGAAAGATCTTTTCGCTGGTAGTCTGTTTGCGACGAAAAGAAAACAACTGGCGCCTCTTTTGTTTCACCCTTTGTTCCCAATGCATTGCCCAATAAAGAGCAGGAGAAGGATTCCCATTTTCCATTAAGCTTTATCTGGAGCGTTTCTCTTTCTACAGCCCGCTCTTGAATGGGGAATCTTTCAATCTGAACTTCAGCTCCATACTGAGTTAATTCCGCCGCTATATATTCTTCGGCCCGTTTTTCTCCTAGGGATCCAGCTAAGCGGACCCCAATTTCTTCAGACAAAGTTTTAATGTGTCTTTCGACGTTGTCAGGTAATATACGGATTCGGTTTTCCAAGTGCATCGCGACAGTTAATCGAATCACCAGTCAATGCCTTGTAGGTGAATGTCCCCAGCAGGAAAGGTACTGAGTTTCAGAGGAAAGTACATGGCAATGTTTTTGCCTGGGAGAATCCCGTCGTTTCCGGACTCATCGATGAATAGCATGGAGCTATGCGACAGCTTAATCCATCCACTTCGCTCGTCAACTTTTTCAATATCGGGAATGCAAAACAACAGGCCAAAATCAAAACCATATTCAGCCGCCTTAACCATAGCTGCATTCATAAGAGCATCACAAAAGCCCTTCCCTCTGAATTCAGGCAAAACAAATACGTTCTGTATGCCTGCAACGCGAGCAACTTTGTCGCCAACTAGAATATTTCTGTCTACTACTCCGACATGTGAAATAATACGGTCTTTATCCTCTGAATACAAACTCCATGAGGGAGCTGCATTATGCCAGGCGCGAGTGATTGAGAAGGTTCCCACGTCATCCGGAAAACAAAGGCAAAGATCTTTAAACGGCAGGAGGATTTTCAGGGGGACTCGTAATTGAAAATATCTTGCACGCCACGCAACCCGAGCTGATGCCGACAAGCAATGCCGAGGGGGATATCCACTGGAAACTGACGGGATCCAGTCCCTGCTCATTCATCCCGAATATGGGGCCGGAGAACGCGATCAGAACGGCGGCAGTAATACTGCAAGTGACTCCGATCCAAACGCCGGGTGCGTTGGCAAACGGAACGAATAGGGCGAAGAAAAACAAGATGAAGATGGGAACTGTAAGCAGGTTCACCGTTTTAGTGGTGACGGCGGTAATGTTGCCTGGCACGTGTTCTATCAATGCGCTAGCCAAAACGACAATCACACCGATGCCGATAGCCAAGCTTCTCGCGAAAAAGACGTGTTTTCTTTCGGTCTCAGGCTTGATGCCAAAGCGATCAAGGTAGTCGGTCATCACGACGGCGGTGATGGAATTGACGCCGGAATCGATGCTGGACATGGCGGCCGCAAAGAGTCCGGCCAGCACGAAACCCGAGACCACTGGCGGGAGGTGGAAGGCGATAAAGTGGGGGAAGATCTTATCAGCATTTTCCTTAAGCGTCATTCCCGCCGGAAGGAACTGAGGATTCGCTTGGAAATAACCGAGCAGGGCCAATCCGGTAACAGCAAGCGTAAGGGTAACGATGGCGGCAACACAGAGCTGGATACCGATCGCCTTACGCGCAGTCTTAGCATCTTTGGTCGCCATGAACCGTTGGATAGACACCTGATCGCCACCGGCATTTGCACAGGCGTAGACGAACACGGTAAGGATAGCCCCCACGACGGTGACCCGCGTGGATGGATCGAGGCTGAAAATGGGTTGTGTATCCCATATGTCCGTCTGCCACTCGGTTGGGAAACAACCGAATCCACCCATCTTAACGGTGATGGTCCCTATGACCAGCAAGGCGCCGCCGTAAAGCAGGATGGTCTGCATGAGGTCGGTGATAACCACT
>DKNL01000266.1 GCA_002474325.1 Opitutales bacterium UBA7389 | reverse complement strand
AGCAATCAAGGCTTGGATACGAAATCGCAAATCGAAATAATCATTGAGCAAGCGAGCGTCCCCGTTGTCGTGGACGCCGGCATAGGCGCCCCTTCTCATGCCGCCGAAGCTATGGAACTGGGAGCGGATGCTGTTCTAATCAATACCGCCATTGCCATAGCCAGAGATCCCTCAGCCATGGCCCGAGCTTTTGCCAAGGCCGTTGAGGCTGGCCGCGAAGCCTACGAAATTGGCCTAGGCTCAGCATCGAAAAAAGCAGAGGCTAGCAGCCCGTTAACTGCGTTTCTCGGTGCCTAATCGCCATCTAGAGAAACAAGATGGACGCATACTTTGCATCAAACGATTGATCGCCATCCGATGAAGCTTTCTTTCTCCAAAAAATTCGAAGCCGTCGATCTCCAAGTTCTTTCGGAACTCTCCGTCCAAGCGATGCCATCGGATGTTCAACGAATTTTGAATACAGGCAAAGCCAATAGCCTTGAAGATTTCGCTAGCCTCCTTTCCCCGGCCGCCGAACCCTACCTGGAAACGATGTGCCGATTATCCCAAGCAGTAACTCTTAAGCATTTCGGGAAAACCATGCGGATGTTTGCCCCACTCTATTTGTCTAATGAGTGCGTAAATGTTTGCCGTTACTGTGGATTCTCGCGCCATAACGACATCCCCAGGATCTCCCTGTCGATCGAGGAAGTCGACCGCGAAGCCAATCTTCTCCACCAGCAAGGTTTTCGCTCCATCCTTCTAGTAGCTGGAGAACACCCAAAGTATGTTTCAAACGGATACATTGAATCCGTGGTCCAGCGTTTGTCCAAAAATTTTCCTAGCATCGCCATAGAGCTAGGACCCCTGGAAGCCTCTGGATATGCGCCTTTGGTCAATGCGGGTTGCGAAGCTTTAGTAGTATACCAGGAAACCTATGACGAGAACACCTATCGCAGTTTACATACGGCCGGGCCCAAGAAGCATTTCAATTGGCGCATGGATACGGCCGAGCGCGCTTACCAAGCGGGATTCAGGCGTCTGGGAATCGGAGCCCTCTTCGGCCTCCACGACTGGCGCCAAGAGGCTATCGCCTTAGCATCCCATGCCCAACACCTCACCCGAAATTGCTGGAAAGCCCAAGTCTCAATCAGCCTTCCCCGAATGAGACCGGCAGCAGGAGAATTCGAGCAGGTGGAGTTTTTGCCCAACCATCAGTTCGTCCAACTTATCGCTGCTCTTAGACTGTTCGTTTCCAAAGCTGGCATAACACTTTCCACCCGTGAACCAGCCGCCCTAAGAGATGGACTCATAGCATTAGGCATCACCTCGATGAGCGCAGGATCATCCACGGAACCAGGCGGCTACAGCGCTTTCGATGAAACCAGTTTTACCCCAAAAGACGAACAGCCAGGCGAGCAGTTCCATATCGCCGATGAGCGACCGCCCGCAGTCGTAGCCGAAGCCATCGCCAAAGCGGGGTACGAACCAGTTTGGAAAGATTTCGATCAATCCTTGCTAGCCGATCCCTCAGTATCGGAACCGATGGAATCCTCGGACTATGAGATAAGCAAAATTGAGTCCCTAAAGAGCCTTTATCCTGTATCCATCAAATGAAGATTATCGCCAACGATTCAGAATTCGAAATAAATTACGGATGTAGCCTACCCGAGTTCCTGGAATTCGCAGGCTACCAGTTGGGACTAGTTGTGGTTGAAAGAAATCGTCAAGCGCTCTCACCATCGGAAGCGTGCAATACCATTCTTGAGGACGGAGATCGCCTCGAGATCGTGAAAATCGTCGCTGGAGGATAACCGCAGAATACAGACGGGATGAACCAATCCTCACAGCTAGAAGGGCTGAAAGTCACGCTCGACAATCTTGAATACCAACATGGCGGCCCCAGCGTCCCCGAAGAAACGCCTCACGTATTCGTGTACTATATCACCATCGACAACCAATCCAAACGGCGAGTGAAGCTGTTGGGCCGCAAGTGGATCATTTCTTCACCGAATGGCGAAAAACTCGTCGTCGAGGGGGATAAAATCGTTGGCAACGAACCCGATCTGGCCCCTGGTGAAGCTTTTTCTTACAATAGCTTCCATATGTCAGCTACTGACATCTCGGCAATTGGCAGCTTTCACGGCATCGATGAAGATGGAAATCGCGTTCATACGAGAATTCCCCGGTTTGTCATGCACATTCCTGACCAGACTTGCTAAACAGACCAAGTTTTCATGGCTTGACCCAGTGCCAAACTCTCCAGTATCTGGACCTTAATGCAAATCGTACTTAAGTTATAATATTTATGGGACAACAGCACAGAAAGAATATCGAGCGAATCCGGCTTAAAGCCTACCAAGTGAAGAAAACGGAGCGAGCTGTCATAGCGGCTACGAAAGAAAAGTAGCGCGGAGCTCTTCAAGTGTTCTCTTCATCCGATGATCCTACTTGGACTTGAAGATCGCCAATGGATTTTTCTCGCGACGGTCGTCTTCGCTGGAACAACTGGACTAGCGACCTACGCAGCTCTTAAACTGCGTCGGAAATCCAGCCGAGCCTATACCATCTCGCTCGTAAGTTTTGGCTGGATACTGCAAACTATAGGTTTGTACGCACGAGGGCTTCAGTACGGCGGCTGCCCGCTCTCCAATCGATTCGAATTAGTCCAGTTCATGGTCTGGTCTGCCATCGCTTTGTACATTTTTGTCGGACCTGCATTTCGAGTGAGCCTGCTCGGGATGTTTGCATCAGCCTTCGCTACAATTTTTTCTATCCTATCTCTATCGTTCGATAGCTGGGATACCAATGCGGGAGCTCCCTTATTCGGAGACTCGCCTTGGATCGAAACGCACGCTGCCTTGGCATTGTTCAGCTATGGAACCTTTGGCATATTAGCTCTGACCTCAGGCATGTACCTACTCCAAAGTCGGAGTCTTAAACAAAAGAAGATGGGCGGTTTTTTCCCTTTTCTTCCTTCCCTGTTCGATCTCACCTCTATTAATCTGCGGCTGCTCTTAATCGGGTTCCTGATCCTCTCCAGTTCGCTAGCGATAGGCGCAGCATATTGGACCCGAGAAACCGTG
>DKNL01000138.1:2213-5944 GCA_002474325.1 Opitutales bacterium UBA7389 | reverse complement strand
ATCAGCTATCCGGAGCTCTTCAGCGTCAAGGACCCGATAGAGGTGGAAATATACGGGCATGATCTTGATGATATGAAGGTCGCTAGCTCCATGGTCGTTACCGCAATGAATGGGATACCTGGAGTGGTGGACGTTCGATCGAGCATCCAAAAAGGGAACCCCGAGGTCCAGGTGATCTACGATCGGCAACGCTTGGCTCAGCTTGGTCTGCCGCTACGAGCTGTCGCCGAGCTAATCCGAAACAAGATACAGGGACAGGTGCCCACAGAGTTTCAGCAACGCGACCGGCAAATCGACATTATGGTTCGGCTAGATGAGCAGGATCGGATGAACTTGACCGACCTGCGCGAAATCGTCGTCAATCCGCGCGGAGAGGTGCCCATTCCTTTATCCTCTGTAGCTGAATTGCTCGTGCGCGAAGGCCCTAATGAAATTCGCCATCTCGATCAACAACGAGGCGGCGTCGTTTCGGCTAATGTTGAAGGGGTTAGTTTGTCTGAAGCGACATTGACGATTGAGGAGGCTCTTTACGATCTAGAATTGCCATTGGGGTTTGAATACAATGTCACGGGTCAGGCGGCAGAGATGAAACGGTCAAGCGATAGTCTGATGTTCGCGTTGGGATTGGCGATATTCCTGGTCTACTTGGTCATGGCTAGCCAGTTTGAGTCGCTTCTTCATCCGTTTATAATCCTTTTCACCGTGCCATTGGCTATTATCGGGGTCATGCTTGCCCTCTACCTGGGCGACTGGTCACTAAACATCCTGGTCTTCATCGGACTGATAATGCTAGCCGGGATTGTGGTCAATAATGCCATCGTGCTCGTAGACTACATCAACAACTTGAGGCGAAGCGGAAAGGAGAAAGCGCATGCGGTTAAAGCTGCGTGCATGGCCCGTTTTCGTCCGATTCTCATGACGACAATGACAACCGTGCTTGGTTTGATTCCAATGGCCTTAGGTCTAGGGGAAGGTTCGGAGATGCGGGTTCCCTTGGCCATAACGGTAATCTTCGGGCTGACGTCTTCGACATTTCTCACCTTGGTCGTCATTCCCTCTGTCTACCTGCTCGTGGATCGAAAAAAGATCGAGATGGAACCCGATATCGAGGCTGAGGAATCGGGAAGGTTGGTGGAAGTTTAAATAGAGATGCCAGAGAATCAGAGCAGTCTACTTCCATCAATTTCCGTGAATCGCCCAGTCACGGTAATGATGGGACTATTGCTGGTATTCGTATTGGGAGCAATCGCCTACAATAAAATTGGGATAGAGTGGTTTCCTGGAGGGTTGGAATCAAAGCGGTTGATGGTTCGGGCGGACTATGAAAATTCGACCCCCTTGGATACGTTGGAAAAAGTAGTCGAGCCAATCGAAGATATACTTGGAACGATCACCGGTATAGAGCGTATTCACACTAGAGCGTATTCAACTTCCGGACGGGCGTATGTCTACTTCCATAACAGCGTCGATATGGATCGGGCTTACGATGATATCAAGGATCGTATGGATCGAGTGCTGCCGGAGTTACCGGAAGAAGTTGAAGAGATCCGCGTTTACACATACGACGAAGACGATGAGCCTATATTGTTTTCCGCTCTTACGCTAGGGCCGATTATCGATAATCCAGAGTACTTTATTGAGCGGTACATCGAGCCCGCGCTGCAAAGGATTGATGGTGTTGGGGATGTGGATATTAAAGGGGACGCTAGTCGAGAAGTGCGAATCTCGTTAGATCAAGAAAAGCTGAAGGCCCACAATATCGATGTCTATGAGCTATCTAGAAATCTTCGCGACGAGAACCTGAATCTGAGTGCCGGTAGAGTGATGGAAGGCGGGCAAGAGTATATGGTGAGATCGGTTGGGCGAATTGAGGATATCAGCCAATTGCAGGATTATATCGTCGACAGGGAAAAAGGCGTAAGAATAAAGGATCTGGGTGAGGTCTACATAAGTACCCTGGAGAACTACAGCACATGGAGGCTGAATGGAGGGAAGTCCTACGGCGTCGAGATCATGCGGTCGGGTAACGCGAATATCGTTGAGATAAGCAAGGCCGTTAACCGTGTCTTCGAACGCTTCGAGAATTCCAGGCGGTGGGATGGCATCCAGTTTCGTGTCTTTAAAGATCAGGGGAAATACATCCTAGAATCGATGAACAATCTTAAGATGTCGGCCCTTTGGGGAGGTGTTTTTTCGTTTATCGTCTTAATTTGCTTTTTGCGTTCCCTGCGTATCACATTGACAATTACGCTAGCTATTCCTCTTTCTCTTTTATGTTCGGTGACCGTGCTCTATTTTATGGGTTGGACGTTGAATATTCTCACTATGATGGGCCTGTTGATTTCCATAGGTCTAGTCGTCGACAATGCGATAGTCATGGTCGAGAACATTCATTCTAAACGGGAAATGGGTTTGGGCCCAAAGGAGGGTGCTCTTAAGGGAGCGAGCGAGATTTCCTTGGCCATAACCATGTCGACGATGACAACTATGGTCGTTTTCCTTCCTTTGCTTTTGATGGAGTCAGGCGGGGAAATACGTTTCTATTTCCATCGCATTGGCATTCCTGTCGTTTCAGCTTTGGCGGCCTCATTGACAATCGCATTGTTGGTCATCCCACTGGCTTCCAAGATCTTTGTCGTAAAGGGGGCTAAGGAAGGGAGATCGAGACGAGGAGGGCTCATTAGCCGGTTTTATCAAGTTTTACTGGACCGAACACTCAAAGACAGAGCATTGGCCACATTTATTCTGTTAGCGATTATTGGAGGCACATTGTATCCTATTTACAATGACTGGATTGAAACCCGAGATCGAAGCAGTAGTTCGGGCAGAATATCGCTCAGATTTGAATTGCCGGCAGGAATTAAGAAAGAGGAAGTCGCCGAATGGGTCGACTACGTGGAAGCCTTCGTAGAAGATAATAGGGGTCGGTACGAGTTCGATAGCTATACTTCGTACTTCAGTAACTCATCAATGTATCTGTATCTGAATATGGCTCAGGAAACATTGAATTGGCAACAAGTGGCTACCAGGTGGTTTCTCGAAAAGATTGGGAAGGGTCCAAAGGAGTCGATGAGCCGTGGAGATATCATGCGGGACATTGGGGAGCGGCTGGAGTTGCCGCCCGGGTTGACGATGCGCTATAGCTACAGTAGTTCAGGTGATTCTACTCGGTCATTCTATTTAATGCTTTATGGCGACGACACGGAAACGCTTTATCAGCTTGGTGAAGAAGTTGTCAGGCGAATTTCTACCATCGAGGAACTGGTCGGGCTTGATTTGGAATTGGAAGAAAACAATCAGGAATTGAATGTCGAGCTGGATAGGGAACAAGCCCAGCAAATGGGAATCAGCACTCGCGATGTTTCCAATAGCATCTCTTATGCAATGCGCGGCTCGAGCGTCGGCCGCTTCTATCAGGATGGTCGACGAGACATTAATATTGAGGCTCGATTACAAGAGGAAGATCGCGAGAACTTAGAGGCCTTAAGCCGGCTGACGTTCATGTCTGATAGCGGCAATGAAGTGCCATTGCAGTCGATATCTGAATTGGATTTTCGAGATGCGGCTCGTTATATACGGCGAGATGATCGAAAGACCTCTATGCGTATTCGGGCATTGATGGAGACGGATGACGTTCGAAGGACGGATGCTCAGATAGAATCTTTGATGGAAGGTTTTGAGATGCCTCGTGGCTACCGTTGGGATCGTGGTGCTAGTTATTATCAAATGGA
>DKNL01000138.1:0-1815 GCA_002474325.1 Opitutales bacterium UBA7389 | reverse complement strand
TGATGGGTATTCTCTTTGAATCTTTTGTACTGCCGCTCGCGGTGATAGGAACCGTTCCCATAGCTGGTGTAGGTGTTGTGTGGATGCTGGTTGCTTCAGATACAGCCTTCGAACGAATGGCAAGTGTTGGGGCCATGATCTTGATCGGCATCGTAGTGAACAACGGAATCGTTCTAGTTGACTTGTCTCAACGACTCATGAAGCAAGGGCTATCGAGAAACGAAGCGTTGATTGAGGCGAGCAAACGTCGATTCCGACCCATCTGGATTACGTCTTTGACTACGATTTTCGGTATGGTGCCAATAGCCATTGGAGGTTCAAAGGTAATGGATATGTCCTATGCTCCGATGGGCAGGGTGATCATCGGCGGATTGCTCCTATCGACGTTCCTAACACTCATCGTAGTTCCGCTCTTCTATACGTTTCTAGACGATCTGCGGAACTGGTTCATCAGAACGGTGGGTTTGATGGCCTCCGCTAAGTCGCAAATCGTCGAACAAAGTAGGGTGTAGCCGCAGTAGACGTCGCCACTGGATAAAATAAGCTTTGAATCGACTCACTCTCTATTTGGAGAGGTAAGCTAGGAAGTAGCTATTCTTGAGTTCCGTTCACCAATCGATGAATACCGAGAGGATTATCATCCTTCAATTCGTCCGGCAATCGATCTTGAGGGCTCGCTTGGTAAGCGATAAGTCGCGTAAATCGAGTGATGGCATGCGTGCCAACCGATGTGCTCCGACCATCCGAGGTTGCCGGAAACGGTCCTCCGTGAACCATTGAATGGCAAACTTCGACGCCGGTTGGAAACCCGTTGTAAACTATGCGACCGACTTTCCGTTCCAGGATAGCAATGACATCCGAGAATTCGGCAAGATCCTCGTCAGTTCCGTGGATGGTTCCCGTGAGCTGGCCTTCGAATTTCTCAAGGAGCTGCAAGAGCTCGGATTTGTTGGACCATCGGACGATAGTCGTTCCCGGGCCAAAGATCTCCTCTCTGAGCGAATCATCTTCCAGGAATGTATCGGCTTCAGCGGTGAATACTGCCGTTGATCCAAGGCAGGCCGGATTACTTGAGTCGGGCGATCCGGAAACCAGAGTTTCAACTAGCTCATTGGCATCCAGCTTTCCAATGCCTGACGCATAAGCGGTCCGTATCGAGGCGTTCAGCATGACTTGGTCGGAAGTCCCCCTCATCTGATGCGAGAAAGCCTGGACGAACTGATCGCCGGTTTCGCCCTTTTCGACGAGAACAATTCCTGGATTGGTGCAAAATTGGCCGACACCCATGGTAGCGGATACATGCAGATCGCTGGCTATAGAGTCGATATTACCTTGGAGGGCTTTGGGAAGTAGCACAACGGGGTTTACGCTGCCCATTTCGGCATAAACTGGAATCGGCTCAGGTCGCCCTGAAGCGATTTTCATCAATGCAGTTCCGCCCGCGGTCGAACCTGTGAAGCCCACGGCTTTTACTGCTGGATGCGATACCAATGTCGAGCCGACAGTCCTTCCGCCTCCAAAGAGAAGGCTGAAGACCCCGTCGGGCATCCCCGTCTTTTCCGCTGCAGCTCGTACTGCTTGACCAATATATTCGGCAGTGCCTGGATGAGAGGAGTGAGCCTTGACAATTACGGGGCACCCGGCCGCCAATGCAGAGGCTGTGTCGCCCCCGGCGGTAGAGAATGCCAATGGGAAATTGCTGGCAGCGAAGACGACTACCGGCCCCAATGGGCGTTGTATCGAACGAATGTCGGGCTTGGGAAGCGGATGGCGATCAGGAATGGCTGTATCGATCCTGGCCTGAACCCATGAGCC